>JAWVYR010000320.1:0-2990 GCA_033722635.1 Balneolaceae bacterium
ATCCGGATGTGGAAAAACAACGCTGCTGAAGACAGTAGCCGGAATTCTGGAGCCGGACCGTGGCAATGTAACATTGAACGGAAAAGATGTTCATGCCATGGTCCCCTTTAAACGGGAGATCGTGTATCTCTACCAGGAGACGCTGCTGTTTCCCCATATGAACGTATTTGATAATATCGCTTTTGGGCTGAAGGTCAGGAAGATGGATGAAGATACGATTCGCCAGAAAACTTCACGCATGCTTGAGGAGCTTGGACTTGAGGAACTGACTGGGCGCATGCCGACCGAGATATCGGGGGGGCAGAAACAGCGTGCGGCCCTGGGTCGGGCATTGGTTGTGAATCCGGATGTACTGCTGCTGGATGAACCTTTCGGCAACCTCGATGTAAAGACCAGGGCGTCGATGCAGCAGCTGTTTAAGCAGGTTGCCCGAAAATTTAAGATGGTTTCACTTTTTGTTACCCATGACCTGAAGGAGGCGATCCTGATGGGAGAACGGATCGCCCTCATGCAAGAGGGGCACCTGCAGATGTTCGATTCCAGAGAATCTTTTGTGCAGGCACCGGACACCTGGGTTGATGATGAGATCGCCTTCTGGAACTCCCTGAAATAGTGAAATGAAATCATCCGGATAATTTTAATTCTATTTTTACAACTTTCAGTCTGTAACCTTCAACAATCCAAGACCCTATGAGTACGGTAGCAGTAATACTCGGAAGCGCGTACCTGAAGGAGATGCCGGAGGAGCTCTCCCTGAGTGTGGAGCGGTACAATACGCCCTGGGGCGACCAGATACTCCACAGGGTCAAGGGGATCGACAGGGAGGCCTATATACTGTTCCGTCACGGGCTGCCGCACCGTCTGCTGCCCAATCAGATCAACTACCGGGCACAGGCTCATGCGCTGAAACTGGCCGGTTGCAAGGCGCTGCTGGTCACCAGCTCGGTGGGAGTGCTGGATACGGAGATCCCGCTCTTCCAGCCGCTGCTTGTAAACGACATCCTGATGCCGGATAACCGCCTCCCGGACGGCTCGGCCTGCACCATGTATCGGGAGCCTTCCGAGAATCACGGGCACCTGGTACTGAGCGAGGGGTTGCTTTCGATCGAGCTGAACCGGCAGCTGCAATCGCTCGGTGAGGAGATCCTGGATCGTACCCAACCGGAGGTGGTGTTCGCCTATGTGGGTGGCCCGCGCGGGAAATCTTCCGCCGAAAACCGCTACTGGTCAAAAATGGGTGCAAAGGTGAATTCAATGACGCTGGCCCCGGAGGTGGTGCTGGCCAACGAGCTGGAGATTCCATGTGCCGGACTGGTTGCCGGGCACAAATATTCGGTGCCCGATCATGACAATCCCCAGTCGAAGCTTGATGTAACCGAATCGCTCGACCGCTGCCGGGAATCGATGGAGGAACTCATTTTGAAGTTCTTAAGGGAGGGCGAGCCGGTGCCGTTTGCCAACCACATCTACCGTTTCGATTAGCCGTGATGCTCTCAAGATCAGAGATCCAGACGATATTTGATCGTGTCTTTACGGGGGAGGAACTTGTGAAGGATCCCGAACCCCTTCCGGGCGGCCACCTGAATGCGGTCTGGCGACTGACCGGCAGTTCCGTGACCTGCATCCTGAAGTATGCCCCGCCCCATATCGCCTCGGCGCCCGAAGTACCGCTGGATCCGCACCGGATCCATATCGAAGCCCGCCTGTTGACGATGCTGGATGAGGGCGGATCGCTCCAGCCTGTCGGTTCCGGGGAGATCAGGCCGCCCCGGCCGATATATTTTGATGCGGAGCGAAACCTGCTGCTCATGGAAGATATCGCTCCGCACCGCCCGCTTGACCGGGTCCTTTCTGACGGAGCCTTAATATCTGCATCGGCCGGACAACGGCTCGGAGCTTTTGTCGGTCGCCTGCACGGGGAGACGACGGGAGATCAACAGCTTCAAGAGAAGATCGACAACCGGCCGATCCAGGAAACCCGCCTGGAGGTGCAGTACAATGCGATCGGAGCACTGCTGGCCGAATACGGTACAACGGATGCCGAAGTGCTGGGTGAAAAAGCGGTTGAACTCGGCGAAAAATATCTGACACCCGGCCGGTGTGTGATTATGGGCGACCTCTGGCCGCGATCGATCATGGTGAAGGATGCCGGGAAGAGTATTCGGTTGATCGACTGGGAGCTGGCCCACTACGGTCGGCCAACCCAGGATATCGCCCATCTCGCCGCCCACTGGTGGATGATGGTTCAACGGGTTTCCTCAGAAGAGGCGAAAGAGACGTTGAGGGCAGCCTGGGAGCGGTTCATTGAATCCTACCGGCAGGCAATGGGAGACCGTTTTGCAATCCTCTGGGACGATACTGAGCAGCAGGATGCGGTGATCCATTTCGGCTGCGAAGTGCTTGTCCGAACGATCGGAAGGTTCCGGGAAGGTTATCTGTATGAAGGACTTGAGAATGGGAGCGATCCGATCCAGCAGGCGGTTGAGATGGCAGTACATTATCTGCGTAATCCGTCTGAAGCCGATGCCTTGAGCCCCTTCTGATCTTCCCGATGATTCAGCCTAAGCGGTGTTTTCGATGGTGTAATCGTGAGTGATGGTGGCGGTATGTTCCAGCGCCTTGGCCACCGAGCAGTATTTGTCGAGGGACAGGTCGATCGCCCGTTCCACCTTCTTGGGGTCCAGGTCGCCGCTCAGGATAAAGTGCAGGTGAATATCGGTAAACTCCTTGTAGGTATCCCGCTTGATACGCTCGCCTTCCAGTTCCACTTTTATATCTTTCAAGTTCTGTTTCTGCTTCTTCAGTATCTTAATAATATCGATGGTGCTGCATCCGCCCACGGCGGCCAGCAGCATCTGCTGGGGGCTGAGACCGCCTTGTACGCCGCCCAAATCGGCGGAGGCGTCCATCCGGCTGACCGCCCCCTCCTCGTTTTCAGCTTCCATCAGATAGGCGTCGTTGATTCGATTTACGGTAATTTTCATGGGTGA
>JAWVYR010000321.1:0-2976 GCA_033722635.1 Balneolaceae bacterium
GCCAGTTCGAGTGTTATCGGATGGTTGTTTCCGAAAATTTCGCTGTGCCACCGGCCCCCGGGCTTGTCGACCCCTTCTTCAAAATCAGTGAGTTCATATACATGATCGAATTCACCGATCTCGGCAAACCGTTCCAGCTTGTTCTTGCCCATAAAGAGAGGAAAGTTTAGGGAGAAAGTCGTTTAATCATCCAGTCGCCGTTGACCCTGACGTAGCAAATTCTGTCATGCAGCCTGCCGGGACGCCCCTGCCAAAATTCAAACATGGAAGGTTTCAGCTGATACCCTCCCCAGTAATCGGGAAGTGGAATCTCCTCGTCTTCGAATTTCTTCTCCGCTTCCCGGTACGCCTCCTCCAGCATCTCCCGGCTTTTTACCTGGCTGCTCTGCCGTGAGATCCAGGCGCTCAACTGGCTCTCACGGGGTCGTTTGTGAAAATACTCACTCGATTTTACACGGCTTACCTTTTCGACGGTGCCCTCGATCCGCACCTGACGCTCCAGGTGCGACCAATAGAAACAGAGAGCCGCCATCGGATTCTCCTGTAGTTCAATGCCTTTTCGGCTCTGATAATTGGTGTAAAAACGGAAACCCTGCTTATCAAATCCCTTCAGCAGTACGATTCTGCCCGAGGGTTTCGCGAAGGCGTTGGCGGTAGAAAGGGTCATCGCATTGGCATCGGGCAGGTTGGCATCCACCGCATCCTTGAACCATACGGCAAACTGGTCAACCGGATCTTTTTCTACATTGTCTGCATCTATTCCGTCGCGCGTATATTCCCTGCGGAGTGCCTCAACCTTCTCCTGGTCAATGGATCCGCTTAACGACTGATGGTCCATGAATCCGTTTCTAAGTTATCCGAAGTAATCGGGCTCGTTGCCCGGTTTCCATTTGATATTGCAGCCGATGCTCGGAATCTGCTCTTCGACGATCGCTCCTTCCTCTAACAGGCGATCCACGGCTTCCCGCAGATCCTTTCCGGTCGGCGGGATATCGTTTCCCGGTCGGCTGTCATCAAACTGTCCCCGGTAGACCAGCTCCCGATCCTCGTTGTAAAGGAAGAAATCGGGCGTACATGCTGCCCGGTATGCCTTGGCTACCTCCTGTGACTCATCATAAAGATAGGGAAAGGGATAGTCATATTCTTCAGCCTCCTGCTTCATCTTTTCAGGGCTGTCATCCGGATAGTTCCTCACATCATTGGAACTAATTGCCACGATTCCCAATCCCTTGTCCTGATACTCTTTGGCAAATTTTACGAATGCATCACGAATATTCTTGACATAGGGACAGTGATTGCACATAAAGACCACCAGCAGTGCAGGGTAGTCGTCGAAGTCGCTCAGGGAGATCTTCTCGTTACTCACAACATCGGTCAGGGAGAAGTCAGGGGCTTTCGTCCCCAGCTTCAGCATGGTAGAAGGTGTTTTGGACATAAAGACAGGGGTTGTATTCAACGGTTTGTTCTGTTGATACTTTACAAAGAATGGGCTCAAACAGTTCCATTTGAGCCGGGAGGGGCGGACATAAAAAAACCCGGCATCAACATCACTAAAACATGGGGTTATTATGCTTAGAAAGCTACTGATAGCAGCCTATTGATACCGGGTATTACTATCTATCTATGTAGTAAGACGAATACCCGGCAAAAATGTTACGGGTGAATTTCACGCTTTCGGCGGCCTGATCAGGGTTTCCGAAACAGTTTTAACTGCTTTCCACCCGCCGGCCTGAAATGTTCGGTTGTCAGGATATGCTCCCGCTCGTTCAACCCGTATCTCTCGACATGTACCTTGAAAAGTTCGGCTATCTGATCTGCGTAATTGCCTTCTCCTCTGAACCTTTTACCGAACTCCGATTCGTTGAGTTTGCCGCCCCGCATATCCCTGATCCGGCTGAGAACTTTCTTTTTTCTATCAGGAAAATGCCGTTCGAGCCAGTGGACAAACATATCCTCCACCGCATGGGGAAGCCGAATCACCAGGTAGCTGGCATGCGTGGCTCCCGCATCTGCTGCAGCTTCCAGTATCGAAGCGCATTCATGGTCGGTGAGTCCCGGTATGACCGGAGCGATATTCACGCCGACCGGGATCCCCCGTCTCGACAGCTCCTCTATCGCCCGGAGCCGTTTAGCCGGCCTGGAGGTTCGCGGCTCCATTACATTGGCCAGCTTTCGGTCGAGAGTAGTGATCGAGAGGGTGACTTTCACCGCCTGGTGTTCAGCAAGCTTCTCCAGGTAATCCGCATCCCGTGTCACGAGATAATTTTTGGTGATAACGCTGACGGGATTGAGAAACTCCGAGAGAACGCGCAGACAGTTCCGGGTGATCTCGAGCTTGCGTTCGACCGGCTGATAGGGATCGGTCACCCCGCTCAGGGCCAGAACCTGTGGCTCCCATCTGGGGGAGGAGAGCCGCTTCCGTAATTTTTGGGGAGCGTCATATTTTACCATGATCCGGGATTCAAAGTCGAGTCCGGGAGAAAAACCAAGATATTCATGGGTAGGGCGGGCGTAACAATAGATGCAACCGTGTTCACATCCCCGGTATGGATTGATCCCCGCATCGAACGGCACATCCGGGCTGTTGTTCACAGCGATGATCTCCTTGGTGTCATCACGGAAGAAGCGGGTCTCCGGAGCGGGTCGCTGACCGGTCTCCTCATCGAGTTCATAGTCGGTATAATATCCTTCAAACCGGTTTGCCGGGTTATCAGCCGAACCTCGTCCGCGGATAGCATTGGGCTGTTTTTGCTGTCTATCGGCCATCTGAAGGGCTTTCTTCTTGAATAATACAACGGTTATGCTGCAAGCTACCAAAAAAACAGTTTAATTGACAAGCGCTGATCAGGCAACATAAACCGTTTTAATATTGACAAACTCCCTGATCCCGAATTTTGATAGCTCCCTCCCGTAACCGGATCTTTTGACACCCCCGAACGGCAGCCGCGGATCCGATCTGACAAAGTCATTTACAAA
>JAWVYR010000322.1:0-2971 GCA_033722635.1 Balneolaceae bacterium
GGCAATCTGACCAATCCCGATCAAAAGACCTCCGACGTGGCCGAGATCTTCAAGCTGCTGGGCAAGTCGGGGATCCCGAGCTATTACATACCCGGACCCCAGGATACGCCACTGGTTGCATTTCTGCGGGAAGCCTACAACATTGAGCTGATCTTCGGTTCGATGCACGGGGTGCACGGCACCTTCGCCTTCGCTCCGCGGCATTACCTCTTCGCCGGGATGGGAGGCGAGCTGGTACAGGATCCGAAGAAGGAGCCGCCCGAATCAGGTTCAATCCAGTACGAGGCCTGGCAGGTGGAATACCTGTTCAAGGTGCTGAAGGAGATGAAAGACTATCCGATGATCTTTCTCTTCGCCTCCCAACCGAAGCACCGGGTGGCCAGCCCGGAGGGCAGTGACGAACTCACCCAGATCATCAATACCCATCAGCCCAAGCTGGTAATCGTACGAGGAGAAGAATATTTCGAGCGAAAGCTGGGCAGCTCCCTCTATATCTGTCCCGGGAACGCTTCCAAAGGTACTGCCGCCATTATCGACTTCCAGGACCGAAGCTCCCAGCAGATCGTGGTTTAGGGATCAGGGATTCTGTTCGCCTGCCGGTATATTAGGTATTAACAGGTTGGAGAAATTAAATCTGAAATCATACATAACATATGGACTTATGAAAGCAACACTTAATCTGAGAAACAGCGCCGCCTTCGCCGCCCTTCTGTTTGTAATGCATGAGCTCCACGAGATCGTCCACATTGTAGTGGGATATATCCTTTGCGGATGCTGGGGAGAACGCGATTTCAACGTCTGGAGCCTGTGTGAAGGTTGTTCTGAAACAGAGCCGCTCGCATTTCTTTCCACCCTGGCTGGACCCGTATTCACTTTCGCCATGATCTATATCGGTTATTACCTGTTAAGCAATCGCTACCGGCAACAGCCGGGCATGCGCGCATTCGGCTTTGCCCTGATCTTCGCCAATATGCCGTTTGCCCGGATACTGACGGTCGGACTGGGCGGAGGGGATGAAATGCAGGTGCTGGATTCCCTGTGGGGCAGCCAGGCAAGCGGTCTGACTCTCTGGATTATCGGATTTGCTGCGGTTGTGCTGGTAGCCCTGCCTCCCTTGATCCGGGCCTGGAACGTATTGAGACCGGAAAAACGAATATGGGTCTTCAGCGGCTTTTTCATCCTACCGCTGGCCGTTGATATCGTGGCGGTGCTGATCATCATGAACCGCCTGCTGGAGCAGGGAATACTTGACCAAACCGGCATCATCGGCTCTCCTTTACTGGTAAACCTGTGGACACTGCTTTGGGTAATCCTGCTGGCGATCTTCTGGAAGGATCTGAAGACGATCCTGCGACCGGCCGATTAGATGTTAAAGCAAAAAATGGATTTTGAAGGGATCTCTTCTTAAAGCACTTTCCAGGACGCCCCTTCATCGGAGTAGCGTATCCTGTTTGACACTCCGGCTCAGTTTTTATCAAGTTTGGTATTGAAATCGTAACGCTAATTTTGGGAATGTAGCAACAAAAAGGGATTTATTTGGAGATCCGGTTTGACGGGATGGAGTACCGGAAAAACCGGGTCGATGATTCAACATATATTCAATCGTTAATAAATAAGAGAGAGGGATTATTTGATGTTGTCCGATGCCGACGACTGTTCGTGGAGACTGATTATATCTAAAACCATACTGCTTACCGCCCTTCTTTTCCTGTTTGCCCTGCCGGCCAGCGCACAGGAACAGATGTTTTTGGAGCTTTCGGGATATGTTGGCGGGGAGGGCAATGAGCAGGTCAATGCCGTTGCCATAAAACAGGTCAACAACCGAAAATTCCTGTATATGGCCGGCAACAGTACGTCGAAGCAGTCATGGATGCCATCCGGTCCTCGCCGCGGGGCCATCGCACCGGGATGCGGTATCAAGCGATTCCGTGGAAAAGCCATCGTGCAATGCACGGGTGCGGGACCGGACAATGCCTTCGTAGCCCGTTACACCAACGGCGGAGAGCCCACCGGATTCGCCTTTATCGGCGGTCCCGGCGGAAGATCCTCCATCACCGATATTGCCGTGACAGAAGAGGGTGAAGTCTATGTCTCGGGATGGACCACCGATGAGCTGCCCAACGCAGGCAACCGCTATAACGGCGGCAGCAGGGATGCCTTTGTGGCAAAGATCGACACCTCCAAACTGGATCCCCGCGATACCGTCGCCGCACTCGAGGAGTCCCCCGCGGTTACAGAATGGATCTGGCATCTCGGGGGAGAGGACGAGGATGAAGCGATGGCGATCGATATCAATATCAACGGTTTTCCGATAGTGGCCGGCAACACCTCCTCCCGCGACTTTCCCACCCGGGGAGCGGAGTCGGGCGGCGACACGGGCGATATCGGGGATACGCCGGTCGGCAAGGTCGACTTTCTGCAACCGAGCTATTCCAATCAATACCGCGGAGGAGCATCCGACGCTTTTGTAACGATCATCGACTCGGAGGGAGACCGGGTCCATACGAGCTACTACCTGGGCGGGAATAATGCCGATGGAGCGCTGGACCTGAATGTCGCCAGCCAGGCCATCTATATAGCCGGAAGCACAGCGTCGGCCCACATTACCACCCCGTGGGGCATGGTCAAGGGTGGAACCGAATCGTCCGACCAGGATGCTTTTCTCTACCGAAACAATATCGTTCCTACAGCCAAAGATACCGGCCGGATCGTAGGTGGCAGCGACAGCGAACAGGAAGCTACAGGAGTCGAACTCGTTCGACTGTCGGATGATCGGTCGGGCGTGGTGCTCGCCGGTAACACCGGGGGTTCACTTTTGCCCGATTTCGGCATGACGGAAAATATGCCCGAGTTGCCGGTCGACACCGGTCTTCCCGAATACCACGGCGGCGATTCCGACGGTTTTCTGCTTCTCTATGAGAGCCTCTCCGCCGACACCCCCGCTCCGGAGAAAATGAAGTATCTGGGGGCA
>JAWVYR010000323.1:0-2964 GCA_033722635.1 Balneolaceae bacterium
GGCCCGCTCATCCTCCGGATTGGCGGCGATGAGCAGGTGGTAGATGTTGAATCGCACCGCACGGTTCGCTTCCGGGTCCCCTTTGATGATTATATCACATGCGTCCCACAGCCGGTTCCAGGCTTTTCGGTGTCTTTCAAATTTTTCCAAAAACGAATGAGAGAGCGATCCCTGTAGCTGCCCCTCACAAAATGGACGGATCTGATCCCGTGCTTGATCCCGGGAGGTGCAGATCGCCACCGCCTTCCGGATTCGTAGCGGTTCTCCCTTCTTTGCTTCAAGCCGAACTACCTCGGATGCCCTTTTATGCTGAAACCTGCGCCTGTATTCTGTCACATCGGTATCCGCCTCCAGGGCGCTGGCATATCCCAGATGATGAGGGCGGTCCAGCGTCTCCAGCTTCAGGAAGATGCCCTTCGGTTCAATCGGTTCCGATACAACATGTCCCAGGTGCATGCTCCGGGCCCATTTTTCCCACCGGATCTCCGGGTCGAAGGTGGGAGGATCTTTATATGCCGGTTTCAGGTCGAGGTTGAAAACGTTGGCGTCGATCGGGGCCTCCACCTCGATTACTCCATTATAATTTTCAGGCGTCAACTGCACCTGTAGCTCGCAGAGATGCTTCTCATCCCAATGGGCATAGCGAAGGCTCTGGTAACGGGTGATCCGGCCCTCTTTGTCACGGAACCGGGTTTCCCTGAAGAGGCATCCGCTCCTCATGTCCAGGGCCCGGTAATGGTCGAGGATCTCACATTCATGGATGCCGAGCTTTATGCCTTCCACGTACAGGTGAAGCTCCGGCCAGTCGGGCGTGTTGGCCAGCTCCACCACGAATGACTGGTGATGATCGAACAGGCCGTTGATGAAGGTGCGGGGCAGTCCGGCTGCGTGCCCCTCCTCCAGGCTCCCTCTGGTACCGAGATAGCCGTTGCCGACGGTAAACAGCGTTTCATAAATATTAAGCGTCCCTGGATCAAACTGCTCCTCCTCTACCAGCCACCGCTTCTCGCTCAGCAGCTCACGAAGATCCCCCGTTTCCAAAAACCTGTTCCCCGTCTCAGAGGCTGCCATAGTTTTCAATGATCATATTTTCGGTTTCCTCACAGGACTTGAACACCTCGAAGGTGCGCCCCTGAGTCCGCTGCGCACCCACCGCATTGGCATATTTGGTAGCCCGTATGTAATCGGTCCGGTCTTCCAGCAGGCCGTAGGCGAGGCCCCCGGCGAAGGAGTCGCCACACCCGGTGGTGTCGACCACATGGTCCACTGTCACCGAGGGAACCAGCTCCTGCCGCACCGCTCCATCTTCCATGTAAAAAACCAGTCCGCCCCGGTCGTCCAGGGTGATGATCAACGATTTGACCCCGTGGTCCAGGCAGTGCTTTGCCAGATCGGGCAGGTGTTCCTCGGTTTCCTCCTCGATCGGCCCCAGCTCCTCCGGATCGTATTCTTTCCTGAACCAGCAGCAGATCGATTCCTCGATGTTCATCTTCAGCACATCGATATGTGGAAGCCAGCGGTCCCGGTCGATCCAGAACTTGATCAGCCGGTCACCGGTCACGGTGATGGTGTTGGTAGGCCCGTGGGCATCGAAGATGACGATACCGTCGCTGTTCTCCTTGATATATTTTATCGTCTGTCGCGGCACTTCGTAGTCGGTGATCGGCACGCAGACAAAAATGTCACAATCCATCAGGCCTTCAAGATCCTCGGGCAGTATGGGATTCATGAAACCCGACTGCTTCTCGAGCCGCTTGTTCTGGTCCACAAAATTGAGGCTGATCACATCCCCCTGGTCGGCCTCCGAGCTGACGTGGGTAGTCTCGATGTTGGCATACCGATTCAACAGCTCTTTAATCGGGGATTCATCCCGCTTTCTGATGTGGGATACCGGTATCACGGTTCCCTCGTCACCCAGCAGGTTCGACAGTGCGATGGCGGTATGGGTGACACAGCCATACTTTTCGATCACTTCGTCGCGGTGTGTGACGATATGATCCCTTGGAATCGGCCCCAGTACGGCTACCTTGTAGTTCGACATATTTCTCCCATCCCCGGCTATCTGCTTATCGGTTCCAGCTCCCTAAAATGTAATGAAATTGTGTATAGATTCGAATAGCACTGCCGGGAAGCTCGATCGGATACCCGAACCGGGAAATGAAATTTTTCTATGATTGGAATTTATTGCGTATCATCAAATCAGCAGCACGTCATATTTTACAGTCAAGAGACTGATTTTATTTAATCTGCAGGGGATGAATCTGCATCTGTATTTCATATCAGGTTTGATCTTTGCCGGTGGATTCGGCGCTTCAGTTCAGGCTCGTTCGTTTACCTTCGCTGATGCTGACTCGGCCTACGCCGATACCGTTCAAAACCGAGCGGCCAAGCTGATGGTGCTGCCGATCATCTTCTCCTCCCCCGACACCCGTCTGGCATTCGGGGTGTTGCCCCAGCTTGTATTTCGAAATGCTCGCTCAGGAAACCCCTCCAGCGTGCGACTGGACGCTTTCTATACGCTGAACCGCCAGTTCCAAATTCTGCTGCGGCCCACATTGTGGTACCGCAACGATTCGAGGCTCCTTTCGGGCAAAATGGTCGTGAAGGAGTGGCCCACCTCCTTCTACGGCATCGGCAATGATACCGATCCGGACAACAAGGAAAAATTCACCGAAACCATGTTTCAGGTTTCCGTTGATGCGGCTTTCCAAATAAAAAAGGGACTATTTGCGGGGATCGGTTATTCCCTGCGGTATGGAGAGATCGATCCGGAGGATTCCGTTGGAAGGCTTGCATCCCGGGCGAATCCCGTTCCGGGAAGCGGCACCACTCTTACCTCGACGCTCGGTACCGTATTTCGCCTGGATACACGCGACAATCACTTCTATCCTTCGAGAGGCAGCCTGCATCGACTGACGATCGATACCTCCGTCAAGGGATTCGCCAGTGATTTCGGGTTCACCC
>JAWVYR010000324.1:0-2955 GCA_033722635.1 Balneolaceae bacterium
CGGGGATTGTCCAGGGTGTTGAAGGAGGCGAACCATCCGGTGACGGCCGGCCTGAGCTTGCAGTTATCCGGAAAGCGAAGGAAGCAGTTTCCCTCGCCCCATTGAAGGTACTTGTATCCGCCGATCAGCAGGTAACAGTCATCGATTCCGGCCTCCCGGATCGAAAGGGGCACCACGTTGGTGCCGTGGTAATCGTCGATGAGAAGGGGTATCCGATGGTTTCGGGCGAGTTTCGCGATATCGGGGATATGCTCGTTGATCAGTGCCGATCTGAAGTAGACTCTGGAGAGCATGATCGCAGCCGTGTTATCGTCGATCGATTCTTTGATCTGTTCCACGATCTGATCCGATGCTGCCTCCACCATCACCAGCTCAAGCCCCTCCTCCTCGAGCCGGTGCAGTTGCCGGAACAACGAATGAAATTCGCCATCGGTGGTAATAACCTTGTTCTTTTCCCGGAGGTTGAAACTGGACAGCCAGGAGACCAGCAGCTGATGGGTATTCTCGCCGAGGCAATATCGTCCGTCCGGATCGTCGTAATATTCTCTTAGGTATTCCCGGAGTTTTTCCGCTTTTTCAAAGGCGGTATCCCATTTCTTATCCACCTCCCGGGCGGCCAAGTCAAAGGACTCCTCCAATCCCTCCAGCGCCACATCCGGCCAGGCCTGGTGAGAATGACCGGTAAACAGGAGGCGGTTCTCTACATCAAATTTTCGGTAGTGCGGTGCAAGCTGTTCGGCCAGCGAGTCGATAGATTCTGAAGACATTAGTACAGGTTGGTTTTAGCAGGATCATGGGATACAGATACAGAAGTGAAATAACGGAATTTTTAGGTCATCCTGAAACATATACAGTATACTGTGTTGCCCGATCAAACATACCGGGTGAACCATATGGTAACTAGCCAAAAAATCATTAGATTTGGCTACGAACTTAAATCAGTCAGAATCTATGAGCATCTTAATTGCTGACAGCGGTGCGACAAAAACGGAATGGTGCCTTTGCAAAAACGGAGGGGTAAGCGCCATATACAAGACGGAGGGATTGAATCCTTACTACCATACCACACAATCGATACGCCGTGTGCTGGAGGAGCATCTGGTGGATAAGCTTGAAGGGGAGGAGCTGAGCCAGATATATTTTTACGGGGCCGGCTGTGATAGTGAAGATAAGAACCAGGTGGTGAAGGATGCACTGGAAAGTGTCTTTGCCGAATCAGAGATTCATGTCTATCATGATCTGCTGGGAGCGGCCCGAGCCTGTTTCTTCCATGATGCAGGGATCGCCTGTATCCTTGGCACCGGTTCCAATTCCTGTCTCTATGATGGGAACAAGATTGCCGAACATATTCCCTCGCTGGCTTTTATTCTTGGGGATGAAGGGAGCGCCGGCTACTTCGGCAAGAAGATCATCAACAGCTATTTCCGATTCGAGGTACCGGAGGAGTTGAAGAAAGATCTTGAGGCCAACTATAATATGTCGCTGGACTATATTAACGAAGGGCTTTACGACAATCCGCAGAAAAGCCGATTTATCGCATCCTACGGTTCCTTCCTGGGAGATCACAAAGATCATCCCTTCATCGCCTCCATGCTTCGTGAGGGATTTGAAAATTTCATTACCCGTATCGTGATGAAATACACCGATGCCCGAAAATATGAAGTGCGATTCATAGGATCGGTGGCCCATGCCCACCAGGAGATGATCAAGGAGATACTTCAAGAAAATAAGATGAAGCCCGGCATGTTTGTACAGAAGCCGATGGAGCGGCTCGTTGAATTTCATACCAGCTAACGACTTTCACCGTTGATTGATACCCATTGCCACATCTATTCGGAGCAGTTCGAGGAAGATCTCGATACAGTGCTCAACCGGGCGGCGGACTGTGGGGTAGAGAAGATCCTGATGCCGGCGATCGATTTCGACTCCCTGGCCCGGATGGAACTGTTGAAACATCAGCAGATTGAATTCTACAAGATGGCAGGCATCCATCCCACCGAGATCGGTGATTCCAAATTCCCGGATGAGGAGGAGCTGTTCGATAACTGCAGCCAGGCCGATATCTACGGGGTGGGCGAGACCGGCCTCGATTACTACTGGAGCACCGAACATGTCGACCGGCAGCAGGCCAGCCTCCGGCTGCACTGCAAAGTGGCCCGGTCGGTGGAGAAGCCTGTGATCCTGCACAACCGGGAGAGCACAACTGATCTGCTTGATATCATCGAGGAAGAACAGGATGGTTCCCTGGAGGGGATCTGGCACTGTTTCAACGGGACGGTGGAGGAGGGGAGGCGGGCGATCGACCTGGGGCTACATCTGGGTATAGGCGGCGTTCTCACCTTTAAGAATGCCGGCGTGGACCGTGCTGTAGCGGAACTTCCGCTTGACCGGATGGTGCTGGAAACCGATGCGCCCTATCTGGCTCCCGCACCCAATAGGGGCAAGCGCAATGAACCTTCCTTCATCCGATTCACGGCCCAAAAGTTGTCGGAGGTCCAATCCCTTTCGCTGGATGAAACGGTAACAATCACTTCGGACAATGCCCGCAGGCTCTTCCGCCTTTGATTGAACCTGAACTCAGATCTCATCACCTTGAGATTTTGGCAATAAAAAAAGCCCCGCATCGGAAATGCGGGGCTTCGTTAGAAAGCTACTGGTGCGGATTAATTGTCCCACCAAATATTGGTGTCCAGTCCATCCGCGCCCTGAGAACTTACGGCAGCCTCGTAGTTTTCACTGTTTAGCTGCGACTCAGAGGTCGGATAGCCCTGGCGTACAGGAATCTGTCCGCTGGTGTTCAGGGCATCGGGTGCAGGAGTCAGCTGGGGATAACCGAGCCTTCTCCACTCAGCCCAAGCTTCGTATCCTTGCGGGAAGTTGGCGATCCATTTCTGGAGGCCAATGCGTTCCTGCCAGGTACCGGTGGTGTAATCCACGGCGGGGTCGGCAATATAG
>JAWVYR010000325.1:0-2947 GCA_033722635.1 Balneolaceae bacterium
CACCAAAAAGAGCACCACAACCAGTGTACTGAAAAGTAAAAGGTATAGTCCCATGGCTAGCTGCTGATGCTTTTAATTTTGAGATAGTTGCCGAATCCGAGAATGGATGGGACCCAGAGCCCCACTAACAGCGACAGACGGTGATGGCCGAGAATCCATAGGGTGATGGAGGCAACCAGTGAGACCATGGCTGCGGATAAAATGAAGTAATCCGATTTCAGAAACATACAAGATCGATTGATCATTGAAATGCCTGTAAATTAATCGTCCTGCTGTATGTTCGATAATCTCTAAATTAATCCCAGTCGGGAGCAAAACTTGGGTTGGTAAGCCGGGTGGATTTGTTCAGATTATCGATCTGTTCAAATTCCTCATCGCTCAGTTGAAAATCAAAAATATCGATATTCTCTTCGAGATGTTTACGGCTGGCTGATTTCGGAATGGCTACCACGTTCTCCTGCTCGATCAGCCATCTCAGGGCGATCTGCGCCGGCGTCTTGCCATGATTCTCCCCTATCTGCTGCAGCTCTTTGCTGTCATTGACACGCCCCTGTGCAAGTGGGCTGTAGGCAGTAATCAAAATATTGTTTTCTATGGCGTAGTCCAGCATATCCAGTTGCCCCAAAAAGGGATGGTACTCCACCTGGTTGCAAAAGATGGGAGCCCGTATCTCCTCGTTTACCTTCTTGAGCAAACTAAGGGGAAAATTGCTGACACCGATGTTAACCGCCTTTCCCTGGTCGCGGAGTACGAGCATGGCCCTGATCGTTTCCCGAAGATTGTACTGTTCGTTGGGCCAGTGGATCAACAGCAGATCCACATACGGCGTATCCAGGTTTCGCAGGCTCTCCTCCGTCGATTGCAGCACGTCATCGTGTTCGAGGTTGGTATGCCAGATTTTTGTTGTCAGGAAAATATCTTCACGGGGCACGTTGGAAATTTTAATCGCTTCACCGATCTCCCGTTCATTTTTGTACATCTGGGCGGTATCGATGTGGCGGTATCCGATATCCAGCGCCATTCTGATCGACTTTGAACACTCCCGGTCGTGAAGTCTGTAGGTTCCGAGTCCTATTTCAGGAACATCGATCCCTTGAATATTTTTAAATTGCATTATAGTGTTGTAATAAGTACTCGTCTAGGTTTGCTTTAAATTTCAATGTATAAACAGCTTTATACGACAGATGGTTTCATCAGGATACCGGATTTTTGAGAAAGGAATTGCCCTGTAGGCGCCGCCGGTATCCATCCCGCTACTTGATCAATGTCATTTTTCTGACGAAGGTTTTTTCCCCGATCTCAAGCTTTGCGATATAGAATCCGCTGGGCATATTGGCGGCATTCCAGACAATTCTATGCTCGCCCACCTCCCGCACCTCGTCAATCAGGGTTGCCACTTTCTGTCCAACGTAATTCCATACGCTGAGGGTGATATGAGCCCTTTCCTGAAGCTCAAAGGAGATGGTGGTGGTTGGGTTAAACGGATTCGGGTAGTTGGGGTTGAACTGCACGGCCTGCGGTTGTTCCTCCGCGGTTTGCAGGGATGCGGTTCCAGGATCGATGGTAAGCAGAAATCGTGATACGATCCCGTCATCCTCAAACAGGTCCGGGGTGTCATCCCCGGCAGGCGACGGTTCCACGTCGGTGTTGTGATAAAAGGAATAGCGGTCGTTGTTCCGCAGATCGATCTGGGTCCCGGAGGCTTTATCGGTCAGCATCACCTGCCAGCCAGCCGGTAGATCCTCCAGATCCTCCCATGTAAAGGTGAATTCCCCTCGATCTTCCTCCTCTGCAGTAAAATGAATCGGTATCTCCATCCGGGCATCAAGCTGGTCCGGAAGCATGTTCAAAGCAAGGTAACTCGATCCGCCGATGGAACCGAACAGATTGAGAGCGTCCTCCTTCATGGAAAACAGCTTGAAGGCATCTCCGTAATCCATATCGATAGAGCCTTCCTCGCTGAAGGTAAGGTTGTAGGAATCATACTGAGAATTCCGTGAAAGTTTCAGCTTCAGGGTGGTCTCCCGCAAGTTCGGTAGATCTCTCTCCCTGTCACGCTGATCAGCTTCCAGCATGCTGTGGTCCATCGGAAAGACTGCGTCCAGCCCTGGGGTCAGATATCGAACCCAGAAGGACTGCAGGGGTGCAAGGGTACTTCCTTCCCGCAAAATGATGAATTGACCGTTGCCGTTTCCGGCGTCGGGTTTCCATACCCATACATGGGGGCTCACATGCTGGTCGATCTGCTGAAGCTGCTCGATCACTTTGGCTACCGAGATCTCCGTTGCAAAAGGATTGGCAATCAGATTCCATCCCTCCTTTCCGTCGATTCTGCCGTTATCGTTGTGGTCGGTGGCGGTCAACTCCACATGGGCGTTGTTCAGTTGTATGGGCCGGTTTATCTTCAGCGACTTGGGAAAACCTCCCTGAATCCCCTCCTGCTTCAGTTCATCGTCCTCGAAAACATAGATCATATAGCCCTGTGCCGGATGGATCGACTCCCTGGTACTTCGGGGGATCAGGAATTCCCCCTTTTTCTCATCCCAGTAGTAGATTGAACTCCATGAGTTGGGGAATGCAGAACCGGGTATGCCCTGCATGCGTAATCCCAAATCGGAGAATGTCAGATCGTTAGCCGGCGAAGTGATCATTTTCCACCCTTCGCTGCCGGTGAGTGCCATGGTGTAGGAGGAGTCGGATTGGAAGAGCAGAATTTCGGAGACGGTATCCTGGGCACAGACTTTATACGGGCTGATTGCTGCCAAGAGCAACAGCAACAAGGGAACACAGAATTTTATAATATCACCTGACCGTAACTTTATGACCATAGGCGATCTTTTATGTCTCAATTCAGGTTCGACTCCATAAGAATTTTCATCTTCCTGATGATGACATTCTCATTAAACAATTAAGCCTTTTTTGCGAATAAATCAAAGTATTCTAACGG
>JAWVYR010000326.1:0-2919 GCA_033722635.1 Balneolaceae bacterium
CCCGGGCGACAGGGTGCTGGATTGTGCGACCGGTACCGGCGATCTTGCGATCGAATTCAAGAAAAAAGTCGGCAGTGAGGGATATGTGCTGGGCACCGATTTTTGCAAGGAGATGATCGAGCTGGCTCCCGAAAAAGCGGCGTCGGAGGAGCTGGAAGTCGATTTTGAGGTGGCGGATGCGATGGATCTGCCCTACGACGACGACCGTTTCGATATCTCCAGCATCGCGTTTGGCATTCGCAATGTGGACGACCCGGTGATGGCGCTGAAAGAGATGGCCCGGGTAGTCAGGCCGGGAGGCCGCGTAGTGGTGCTGGAGTTCGGCCAGCCCAGGGGGATCCTGAAGTATCCGTATGAGTTATACAGCCAGTATATCATGCCGGCCATCGGGGGATTGATCAGCGGCAACAGGGAGGCCTATACCTATCTGCCCAGGACCAGCGCCAAATTTCCGGCCGGTGACCGGTTTATAGATCTGATGGAACAGGCCGACTGCTTCTCCGAGACGCGTTTTGAAAAGCTGACGGCCGGCATCGCATACATCTATCTGGGTACCGTTCGATAAAACTGCTATATTAGAGGTTTCATAAATCCATTCAAACCAATCGACATCACTTATGGCTGTAATGGAAATTGAGCAGATTAAAAAGCTAATCCCACACCGATACCCCTTTCTTTTTGTCGACCGGGTGCTCGAGCTGGAGGAGGAGCGTATCGTGACAGTGAAGAACATCTCGGTCAACGAGGATTTTTTTAACGGGCATTTTCCCGGGGCTCCGCTGATGCCGGGTGTTCTGCAGGTGGAGGCGCTGGCACAGAGCGGTGCGATCATGTTGATGAAACACCAGGTGAAGGATACCGAGGATCATCTTGTCGTGTTCACCGGCATCAACAAGGCCAAGTTCAGAAAATCGGTGGTTCCGGGAGATCAGATGGTGATGGAGGTCAAACTCGAGAATATGAAACGAAATTTTGTGACCATGGCCGGCAAGGCCACGGTGGATGACAAGGTGGTTTGTGAACTGGAAGCCTCCGCAGCCATAGTTTCCAGGGACCAGGCATGAGCACACAAAATCGATCAGAAAAGCCGGTGAAGATCACGACCCAGACGGTCGTGAATATGAAAGAGGCGGGAGAGAAGATCAGCATGCTTACCGCCTACGATTACACGATGGCCCGCATCATCGATCAGGCGGGAATCGAGGTGATCCTTGTGGGTGACTCCGCCAGCAACGTGATGGCTGGCTACGAGACCACCGTACCGATGACGCTTGAACACATGATCTACCATGCCTCATGTGTGGCCCGTGGGGTGGAGCGGGCACTGATCATCGCAGACCTGCCCTTCATGAGCTATCAGGTGACGCCCAAGGAGGCGCTCATCAGTGCAGGCAGAATGATGAAGGAAGCCGGTGTGCACGGTGTAAAACTGGAGGGCGGCCAGCCGATCGTGGAGACGGTCGGGCGGATTGTGAATGCGGGCATCCCGGTGATGGGGCACCTGGGTTTGACACCCCAGAGTATCTACAAGTTCGGTACCTATAAAGTGAGAGCCCGCGGGCAGCAAGAGGCCGAACAGCTGCTGGAAGACGCCCGCAGCCTGGAGGAAGCCGGTTGCTTTGCGCTGGTGCTGGAGAAGATTCCTGGTGAGCTGGCGGAACAGGTAACCGAGGAGCTGACGATTCCCACTATCGGTATCGGCGCGGGTGACCGGTGCGACGGGCAGGTGCTGGTGCTGCACGACATGCTGGGACTGAACAAGGAATTCAATCCACGCTTTCTCAGGCGGTATGCCGATCTGCATACTACCATAGCGGAGTCGGTCCGGCAGTTTATAACAGATATCAAGGAGGGCGACTTCCCGAACGAAAATGAACAGTACAAGTAACGATGAGTGAAGGCGACAGAAATCTGATATTGGTTTGCAACGACGACGGAATTTTCTCCCCCGGCATCAAAGCGCTGGCCGAGGTATCCGATGAGTTCGGCGATGTGGCGATCATCGCTCCCGACCGGCAGCAGAGTGCGGTGGGCCATGCGGTTACGGTCTCTACACCGCTTCGATCGAGAGCCTTCCAGCTTGACCACCGTTTCAACGGCCAGGCGGTAACCGGGACGCCGGCCGACTCGGTGAAGCTGGCGCACGACCAGTTGCTGGACCGCAAGCCCAGCCTGGTGGTCAGCGGTATCAATCACGGCAGCAACGCGGGGATCAACATTCTCTATTCCGGAACCGTCAGTGCGGCTACGGAAGGGACCATCTTGGGCTATCCCTCCATCGCCATCAGCTGTACCGATTACGACGAGGAGGCCGATCTGAGCGGGGCCAAGGAGGCTGCCCGCAGGGTGATCGGCTGGGTGTTGAGCGACGGCCTGCCGAAGGGCGTCACGCTGAATCTCAATGTCCCCGCCGGCCCGCTGAAAGGGATTAAATGGGCGCGGCAGGCCAATAGCCGATATGTCGAGGAGTTTGAGGGCCGGGTGGATCCGAACAACCGATCCTACTACTGGATGACCGGCCGCCTTCAGCTGCTGGAGGATGGAGAAGATCTCGATGTGAATGTGCTTGAGAAAGGATATGCCGCCCTGACCCCCATACAGTACGATATGACCGCGTACAACCTGCTGAAGAAGGTGGAGGATATAGAGCTTTAGTGGCCTTTTTCGGCGAGATGCCTGGCCAGGTCGGACCAGAATGCTCGGTAGATCTTTTCGCGATCCTCGCCAACCTGTAGGTGCATCTGTTCCAGGTGAGATAGATGCGTTGTACTGACATGTTCACCCCACCGGGCGCTTTCAACTGATACAAAACCGTCATTCAGACCTTCCTCCCGATAGATATAGTTGTTCTGGTAGCGCTGTAGGGTTGGTATCGGATGATCGGTTCCTTTGCCGGCTGCCGCACTGAATGAGTAGTAG
>JAWVYR010000327.1:0-2908 GCA_033722635.1 Balneolaceae bacterium
CAGGCGATTGTGGAACGGCCGGGCAGCGGTCAGATCGGGAAGATGGTGGAAACCGTCGAGGATCGCTACCGCTCGATGGCAGAGGAACTGGACCTCGACGGGGAGAAGATCCTGAACAATGATTTTGATGAACTGGAACGGATCAGCAAGGGAATCGATCTGTTGGGGGAAGCCGGATACCGGGTCGAAGCCCGACTGATGGCGCTCGGCGAACTGATGGCTACCCGGTTGGGAGCGGCCTTCCTGAAAGAACGGGGTATCGACCTCGATTGGCTGGATGTCCGTGAATATCTTCATACCATTCCGCAGGAGCATGCCGGCGAGCGAGCCCGGATCCTGTCGGCGGTTTGCGATACATCGGAAGATCGGGATCTCCAGAAACAGCTGCAGGCAAAGAAGAGCGTCGTACTCACCCAGGGATTTGTCGCCAGCGACGGGGAGGGTAAAACGGTGCTGTTGGGCAGGGGAGGATCGGATGTCTCCGCCTCCTATTTGGCGGCCAAGCTGGGTGCGGAGCGTCTGGAGATCTGGACCGACGTGCCCGGAATGTTCAGCGCCAATCCCAGTCAGCTGCCCTCGGCGCGGCTGTTGCGCAAGCTGAGCTACGAGGAAGCCCAGGAGATCGCCACCAACGGCGCCAGGGTATTGCACCCACGATCTATTCGTCCGGCCCGGCGCCACGGGATACCGATCCATATCCGGTGCACGGAGCACCCGGAGCTGGAGGGGACGGTGATATCCTCCGAACGGGTCGATGACGAGGCGCTGGTGAAAGCGATTGCGGTACGGGACAATGTTATTCTTGTCAGCATGGAGACGTTGGGGATGTGGCAGCAGGTGGGATTCCTGGCCGATGCCTTCGAGGTGTTCAAGATATACGGCCTCTCGATCGACCTGGTTTCCACCTCCGAGTCGAATGTGACGGTATCGCTGGATCCGGGAGCCAACACCCATTTCAGGGAGATTCGCGAGGATTTTGTGGACGATCTGCGCACGCTCTGCCGGGTGAGCGTAATTGAAGGCACCGCCGCCGTCAGCCTGCTGGGCCGCCATATCCGTGCGATCCTGCATCAGCTGGGTCCGGCCTTTGAGGTGTTCCAGGAGCATCACGTCTACCTGCTGAGCCAGGCG
The DNA here is from genome assembly GCA_033722635.1 of Balneolaceae bacterium. Lineage (GTDB taxonomy): Bacteria > Bacteroidota > Rhodothermia > Balneolales > Balneolaceae > JAWVYR01. Next base: position 1,132 of record JAWVYR010000327.1, read on the forward strand.
GCCAACGATCTCAATTTTACCTTTGTGGTTGCGGCCGACCAAGCCGACCGGCTTGTCAGGCAACTTCATGAACAGGTGATCTCGCAGTCGGGGAACCTGCGCTCCTTTGGACCTACCTGGGTGCAGATGATGGGCCGGGAATCCCCCGATGTGACACTGCCGAAGGTCTGGTGGAGGGAAAAAAGAGACCGGCTGATCGACCTGGCCGGCGAAAAGGGAGCGGCTTATGTGTATGACAGCAAAACCATTCGGGAAACGATAAAACGCCTTGCATCCCTCCGGCCGGTCGACCGGATCTACTACGCGATGAAGGCCAACGCCAACAAGGATGTGCTTGGTATAATCCGTGATGAAGGACTGGGATTTGAATGTGTGTCGATCGGGGAGGTGAACGAGGTGCTGGAGCTGTTCCCCGATATCGATCGGGACCGGATCCTGTTTACTCCAAACTTTGCCCCCAGAGAGGAGTACAAGAAGGGTCTGGAAGAGGGGGTTCATGTGACGCTCGACAACCTTTTCATCCTGAAGCAGTGGCCGGAGCTGTTTGAAGGCCGGGAGCTGTTTCTGCGTATCGATCCGGGCCAGGGGAGGGGCCACCACAAGCATGTGCGCACCGGCGGCATCGAGTCGAAATTCGGCATCCCTGTTTTCCAGATCGGGGAGGTGAGGGAGATAATCGATCGGATCGGAGCCACGGTGAAGGGGCTGCACGCCCATCTGGGCAGCGGCATCAAGGATCCGGAAGCCTGGAAGCAGACCGCCCTGGAGCTGGCGGAGGTGGCGGCGGAACTCGGGACCGTCGAAGTGCTCGACGTGGGAGGCGGCCTCGGCGTGCAGGAGAACGAGATGCAGGGGGCGCTGGATCTGGATGCGTTTGGAACCGCCCTGGAGGAATTCAGGGAGGCCTATCCACAATTTGAGCTGTGGATCGAACCGGGCCGATATATCGTAGCTGGGGCCGGCGTGCTGCTGGCACGCATCACCCAGCTCAAGGGGAAAGGCAACATGCAGTATGTGGGGGTGGAGACCGGCATGAACAGCTTCATAAGGCCGGCGCTCTACGGAGCCCATCACACCATAGTGAATCTGTCAAAGATCGATCAGCCGCTGAAACAGCTGGTCAACGTGGTGGGGCCGATCTGCGAGTCGGGCGACAAGCTGGGGATCGACCGGCTGTTCCCGGAGTCGGAGGAGGGGGATGTGGTGCTGATCGCCAACACCGGCGCCTACGGACGGGTGATGAGCTCCACCTACAACCTGCGGATGCCGGCGGAGGAGGTCGTTATTTAGTTTGTGATAAGGGATTTGAGTGGCTAAACAAAAAATTATTGATCTGACTAGATAATAGAAAATCCAAAATCCCAATGCTCCAAATGCTAAACAGAAGTGAATCAAAACAGTTTTAAAATTCATGGAAGAATCAAAAATGTGATAGTAAGGCAGGAATATTGAAAAGAGAAGGTCCGTTAACCGGTTAGGATTTGAGTCATTGGTATTTGGATCATTAGGATTTTGTTAATCGGGATTTCGTGCTTTAAATCTGAGCAAGTCATCAAAATAGATTTTAGAATAAAATACGCTCTATATAACGCTCAGGGCCGTAATAAAAGGAATCATTTCCCGTTAATATTTGCTATATTACGGATGTGAGAAACACACGATCTTTGACATATTGGGGGTGTAACGGATTCGACGCGATGTGTAGCATCGCAGGCTGCATGCCGAGTTTGAGCGACGACCTCGTAAATCATCGTCATGCATTAAAAGTAGTTGATAA
>JAWVYR010000328.1:0-2901 GCA_033722635.1 Balneolaceae bacterium
CAGCACCACGATCGCCATCCATTCGTAGCTGAACACCGAAAACCCGGACCCATCCGCATAACCCGAGCCGGTCAGGCCGATCAGGGTGTTGCTGGAGATGTTTGATGCGAAGAGGGAGAAACCGATAAGCGGCCAGGTCAGGTTGCGACCGGCCAGGAAATAGTCTTCGGCTCCCTCATGCCTTTTCCCGAACCAAAAACCCAGCCACAGAACCCCGATGATGTAGGCGATGACGATGGAGATATCAAGAACAGTAAGGTTGAATTCTGCCATACGGATAAAGTTAGGTTAATGCTTGCCCGGAGTACATCCCAAATCGGAAACGTGGAATCGTTTTAAAATAAAATTATCCCATATTTAATGATTTAGCGGGAGATTTGAAAATGGGGAATTGGATATGGGGATTACAGATAGATCAGACGCCGAAGAACCTGGAGAAGCCGAATATCTTCATCCCACATGAATTTCGATGGTATCAAAGCCGGCTTCCACAGTGCATGACCGAACCTCCGACCCCGGATCCATGCTGCATTCAACCGGCGACCCATCCACCGAGAGGGCGTCCAGATGGTCCGGGAATCCGATCAGCCTCAGATCTATTTGGCCGTAGGAGGGCCGGTATGTTCCTTCGCGCTGCACGGCAATCGAGGCTCTTTGTTGATCTTCATTCCACTCGTAGTTAAAATAGCTCTTCATAAAGACTCCATCCCGGAAATCGTAGCCTTCGCCCGCATCTTCGTAGATGAAACTCTGCGCCGACTCTTTACCGAAGTAGATATTTAATTCCATCCTCTCTGGTTCCTTTTCATGGACATGCTGCATCACCGGCCTGAGCGGCAAGATGGTTCCGGCTTTGACGAAGAACGGAACTTGCTCGATAGGGGCATCCACCTTCAGGGTCTGTTTGCCTTCATAAAATCGGTGGTCCCAGAAATGATACCAGCCGCCGGTCGGCAGGTACAGCTTTTTTTTGGTTTTGCCCTTCTCCAGCACCGGGGCAGCCAGAATCTGATCGCCGAACATAAACTGATCCTCCTGGTCCTCATTTTGCTCATCATGCTGATCGTAGAATGTGAGCGGGAGAAGAATCGGCCTTCCCTCATTCACATATTTCCAGAATGCGGAGTAGAGGTAACTCAGCAGCCGGTATCGAAGCTCGATCGTCTGTTTGTTGACGTCGGTATATTTTTCACCGAATGACCAGGGCTCCTGGTTGGTATTAAGGGTGGATTCCCTTTCTGCAACCTCCTGCTGGTCTACCGCCCCGGCGCCGTCCACATTGTAACCCATGGTGTGATTTCTGAACAACGGGTGAAAGACCGCCAGCTGAAGCCACCGAGTGAACAGTTCACCGTCCGGGATTTCAACGAATCCGCCGATATCGGAACCCACGAATGAGTATCCCGATATGCTCAACCGCTGGCACTGAAGATTGGCCAGCTTCAGGTGGTCCCAGTCGGAGATGTTGTCACCGGTCCAAAGCGCGGCGTACCGCTGCCCGCCGGAGTAGTTGGCACGGGTCAGCAGAAAGGGACGTTTTCCGGGAGCGTGTTTCTTCATGCCTTCCAGCGAGGCCCGGGCCATCTGCATGCCGTAGATATTATGCGCCTTCTTGTGGCTGCAGGGATGGCCGTCGAAGTTATGTCTGATATCATCCGGGAAGGTCTTTTTGTTGATCTCGAACACCGCCGGCTCATTCATGTCGTTCCAGATGCCGCTTACCTCCAGATCTGCTATGAAATCATCGTAGAGGTCTCCCCACCAGGCGCGCACCTCCGGATCCGTGAAATCGGGAAATACACAGCGGGGCGGCCAGACCGGGGCGATCATCAGTTCGCCGTCGGGTCGGCGGCAGAAATGCCCGTTTTCCATCCCGCTTTTGTAAACGTGATAATCCTCATCGATTTTGATGCCGGGATCGATCATCAATATCGTTTGGAATCCCTGCTTTTTCAGGTCGCTGATAAGGCTGGCCGGGTCGGGGAAGTGATCGTAGTTCCAGGTGAAGCATCGGTATTCATCCATGTAGTCGATATCCAGGTAGATCGCATCGCAGGGTATCTGTCGCTCCCGGAAGGTATCGGCGAGAGTGCGGACCTCTTCTTCTGGGTAATAGCTCCAGCGGCACTGATGGTAGCCCAGTGCCCATAGCGGAGGCATTTCGGGGGTGCCGGTCAACCGGGTGTAACGCATAGCAACCTGATCCAATGAGGGCCCGGCAATGAAGTAGTAGTTGATCTGCCCGCCGGTCGCCGAAAAGCTGCTCACACGGTTATTCCTGCGGTCGAAACTGAACCGGGTGCGGTAGGTGTTATCGAAAAAGATTCCGTAGGCCCGGTTGCCGATCAGCCCCATGTAGAACGGTATCGACCGGTAGAGGGGGTCGTCCCCGCGTTCATATGCGAAGGAGTCGGTGTTCCAGTTTTCGAAGGCCCGGCCGCGCAGATTCAGCTCGTGGGGTTTGTCGCCCAACCCGAAAAAGCGAAGATCGTCGGGGGCTTTTTTGGTGACCTTCACCTCCGATATTCCCCTCAGCAAACTGTCACGGCGGTAGAACCCGTGTTCCTCTTCGCAAAGTACCTGTCCTTCGGCATCGTAAAAGTGCACAAGCATCTTCTCCCGGGTGATGCGACAGATCAAAGCTCCCGTTGTCAATTCGAAAAATTCCGTTTTCTCCTCAAAGCTGAAATCGACCTCTTCCGAGTTAAAAGAGGGATCCAGCGCATAGGAAAAGTCGGTGCGTAGATCCCCCTCCATCAGGTAGTTGAGGCGAATGATATGGTCGGAAACGACCTCGACATTGAGTTCAACCCGGTTCTCGCTGATGAACCTGATGGTATTGCCTTTCAGGGTATGAGATTCAACAGGGCCGGGCCGGTACCGGTAGACCACATCCGGGTA
>JAWVYR010000329.1:0-2887 GCA_033722635.1 Balneolaceae bacterium
AAATACCGGTGGGTTCCTCCGGGCGGGCAGGGTCCTCCGTACCCGATGTTTCCAAAGTCGTTTTTGCCCTGAAGAGCCCCGTTGTCGAGTTTTTTATCGGTCGGCACCTGTTCCCTGAGTTCAGAAACGGTGGCCGGCAAATTATAGATCACCCAGTGTACCCAGGTCTGCCCAGGTGCGTCCGGGTCATCCGATACCAGTGCATAGCTGACCGTTCCTTCAGGTGCGCCATTCCAGCTCAGAGGAGGCGATATATCCTCTCCGTCGCAGGTGTACTTTTCAGGAATAGCGTCGCCCTCGTTAAATGCCGTACTGCCTATACTAAATGCCATTATGGAACCTCCGCTTGACTCCGATTATCCATTTAAATGTCAGATGTTATCCGATTGCAATTAAAAAAATTCATCAATCGAACATCGCAGACAGATCGATCGCTCATTGATCCTGCGATTCGACGATAATGACCCCATTCATACCCATTTCGTAATGGGTTTTCCCCTCCTTCCTCTCAAAGCATCCCATTCGATAGGTTCCTTCTTTCGACTCCGGCAGGGTAAATTTGAGTGTAGCCCGCCGTTTAGGGGGTATCTTAAACTTCATAGTGTCCCTTAAAGCAACATAACCTTCCCCAATAAAGGGGAACAATTCTGCCCCTCTATCCAATTTTACACCTTCGAACAGGTCGGTCTCAAAACCATTTCTCTGACTGTTGACTGTAATTCCAGCTTTGAATTCATGGATAACGCTATCCTGATTGATAAACTTAATGGTTACCAGGGTATCAACCGGAATGGTGAGTGTGTCAGGACTAAAGGCAAAGTTTTTTATGGTTACATTAATCAACCGGGGTTTTACGTAAGGTTTGTTTTCCCGTTTATTTTCTATCGTCGTAAGCAGCAGAAGCATCATCACGATCAGTACGATAACAAAGCCCGCCCCGATGATCGCCGTTTGATTTTTAAAAAAGATGTTTGCCATAGAAGCCGTTAAATTGGAAATATTATTTCCTCCTGTTTATGTAACATTCAGCTTATATTGCGAGTTCAGCCATCCATCCTGTTGAAGACCATAAAGCCACCGGGTCTTTTGCATCCCCGCGCAAATTTGAAAAATGGATGCTCCCATATTTTTTTGCCGTTTTCACTTCGAATCGTACCTTGGAGAGGCTGAATACTCCAATGAAACACTGAAAATATGATGAAAATGATTTCCCCCATTTGTAGAAAGTTCAAATTATTTGCTGCCGTCGTTTTGCCGACGGCCCTCCTGCTCACCCTATCTGGTTGTAAGGATGACGGGCCGAGCGGTCCGGGTTCCGGGCTCGATGTCCTGACCCAGGATAATATGATCCTGAACCCCACCGGTGTAGCACCCCTGACGGCATCGCTCGAAATTGAAAGTGATATTCCGGTATCGGTACAGATTACGGTCTCCGCCCGGATCGACGACGATCCTGATCTGACCCACCGGTTCGATCAATCCGGCACCACCCTGAATCTGCCGGTGCTCGGACTGTATGCAGATCACCAAAACACCGTCACGGCAACCTATTTCGACGAAAACGGTTCCGAACTGGGCAGCCGGACCTATGAAGTCACTACCGATCCCCTGCTTGCCGACCTGCCCACGGTGGATATCAATACGGCCGATCCGTCCGGGATGGCAGAAGGCATGACGTTTGCGGCCTATTATGGCCATCGCCCAAACGGGAGCCCGACGCCTCAACGCCCTTTTATCTTTGACCGCACCGGGGAAATTCGCTGGTATCTTGATTATAGCTCCCACCCGGAACTGAGCAACCTCTTTTATGACAACGGCATGGAGCGGCTGGAGAATGGCAACTTCTTTTTCGGCAGCAATTCCACCAGCAAAATCTATGAGATCAACATGCTGGGAGAGGTGCTCAACAGCTGGGACCTGGGTAGCAAGGGCTTCAGCTTCCACCACCATGTCATTGAGAAACCGGACGGCAACTTCATCGCCACAGTCAACAATGACAATATCAGTACGGTGGAGGACCACGTGATCGAAATCGACCGGGCCACCGGTGACCTTGTCACCGTCTGGGACCTGAACGAATCGCTCGACAACACCCGGAGGGCGTGGCCGACCGATCTCGCCAACCTCGATGTGGACTGGTTTCACGGCAATGCTTTAGCGTATGATGAAGCTGATGATGCGATCCTGGTATCGGGCCGCACCCAGTGCGTGGTCAAACTCAGCCGAAACAACGAGGTGATCTGGATTCTGGCTCCCCACAAGGAATGGGGTACCTCGGGCGACGGCACGGATCTAACCCAGTTCCTGCTGCAGCCGCTCGATGCTTCCGGCAACCCGATCAACGACAGTGCTGTGCTCTCGGGCGACGTGAATCATCCTGATTTCGAGTGGTCGTGGTATCAGCACGCAGTCAAGATCAAGCCCGACGGAAATATCTTTCTATTTGACAACGGGGAGAACCGAAACTACTCCGGCAGCCAGCTCTACAGCCGGGCGGTGGAGTACGCCATTGACCAGCAGGCCATGACGATACAGCAGACCTGGTCGTACGGCAAGCAGCGAGGCGCAGAGACCTATTCCCGAATCGTGTCGGAAGTCGATTTTTTCCCGGATGAAAATCATGTGTTTTTCACGCCCGGAGCCACTCGTTTCGGAGGTGAGGATTACGGCAAAGTAGTTGAAATCGACTACAGCCAACAGGCCGTCCTGTTCGAAGCAACGATTATCCCCCCGGTACCTGCATTCGGGTTGATCACTCTGCACCGGTCACAGAGGCTGCCACTGTATCCGCAGTAGCCTCGGATTTCCGTTTATTGATCCTGGAATCGGTACTGGATGATCAGGCTGTCGGCGGCCGTTACCGGAAAGGCAAAATTCTGCTGGTTTA
>JAWVYR010000330.1:0-2870 GCA_033722635.1 Balneolaceae bacterium
AAGCGCTGATCAGGCAACATAAACCGTTTTAATATTGACAAACTCCCTGATCCCGAATTTTGATAGCTCCCTCCCGTAACCGGATCTTTTGACACCCCCGAACGGCAGCCGCGGATCCGATCTGACAAAGTCATTTACAAAGCAGCAGCCCGCCTGCAGTTTATCCGACGCGATCCTTTCGGCCCGTTCCCGATCTTCGGAAAATACTGCCGCACCCAGGCCGAAGTCGCTGTCATTGGCCACCCGGATCGCTTCCTCCTCATCGCGCACGTTTATGACGGTTGCAACGGGGCCGAACAGCTCCTCCTCGTAGGCCGCCATACCCTTGTCAACGTCGGTCAGCACAGTCGGTGGGTAGAAAGCTCCCTTTCCTTCCGGGACCGATCCACCCAACACCGCCCGGGCTCCCTGCTCGACGCTATCCTTCACCTGTTTGTGCAGCTTGTCTCTCAGATCGCTGCGGGCCATCGGCCCGATATCGGTCTTCTCATCGAAAGGATCACCGTAGATCCTATCGCTCATCAACTGTACCACCCGATCAAGAAATTCATCGTAATGATTTTGTACCACGATAAATCTTTTGGCGGCGATACAGCTCTGGCCGCTGTTGATCAGGCGCGACTCCACACAGATCTCGGCGGATTTTTTGACATCGGCATCCTCCAGGATCAGATAGGGATCACTTCCTCCCAGCTCGAGTACGGTCTTTTTGATCTCGCCGCCTGCCTGTGCGGCGACCGCCCGCCCTGCCCGCACACTGCCGGTGAGGGTAACCGCATTGATCCCCTGGTGCTCAATCATCTTCTGGGTCTGATCGATATCGGCAATGACCGTTCGGAACAGCGGCTTCGGCAATCCCGCCTCATGCAGCAATTTTTCGATCTCCAGTGCACAGCCGGTAACATTGGGGGCGTGCTTCAGTACGATCGCGTTGCCCGCCATCAGGGCCGGGGCGCCGAAACGGAACACCTGCCAGAAGGGAAAATTCCACGGCATAATGGCCAGCACCGTCCCCAACGGGTTGAAGGTGACGTAGCTTTTAGCCGCATCCGATTCGAGGGGTTCGTCCTGCAGAAATTTCTCAGCATGTTCAGCGTAGTATTCGCACACCCATCCGCATTTCTCCGCTTCCGATACGCCCTGGGCAAGCGGCTTGCCCATCTCAGTGGCCATCAGCCGGCTATACTCACCACTGTTTCGCTTAAGCATTTCCGCAGCCTTGATCAGTATATCCGCCCGCTCGCTGAACGGTTTTCGTTTCCAATCGTTCTGAGCATCCGCCGCTTCCCCGAGTATCGTATCGATCTCGGTGCTGCTCATCGGTTCATACTCTTCGATAAGTTCATCAGTGGCGGGATTGATCGTTTTCATCGGGTAGAGATTTTTAGTTGGATTCTACTCTTTTGAAACCCGATAACACCCCGTTACATTCCTTCCGCGTTCAGGACAGGTCAGTGATAATTTGGTTTATCCTCGCCACTGTTTCGGTCAACAATTCCCCGGGAATATTCAAGGGTGGTGCCAGGCGAACCAGCGTGTCGGAATGCAGGGTCCATCCCAGTATGATCCCCTCGTCCATGCACCGCTCCACCACCTGCCGGGTCAGCTCCTTATCCTCGAGCTCCATCCCCAACATCGCACCCCGCCCTCTCACCTCGATGATTCTCCCCGCACTCAACCCCCCCTTTACGGTCTCTTCGATCTGCCCTGCTTTCTCCGCGTAGCTGCCCTTTAGTAGCTCCTGAAGGGTCGCATGCGCCGCCGCACAGCATACCGGGTGCCCTCCAAAGGTGGTCACGTGACTCAGCGGCGGATCCACCATGAACGCTTTGAAATGGTTGGTCGAGGATGCGAAAGCTCCCATCGGCATGCCGCCGGCCATCGCCTTGGCCAGGCACAGGATATCCGGGACCACCTCATAATGCTGAAAGGCAAAGAGCGAACCGGTCCGGAAGAACCCTGTCTGAATCTCGTCAAAGATCAGCAAGCAGCCGTTTTCATCACAGGATTGCCTGAGTCGCTGCATCCATTCCTTGTCTGCCGGTATGATCCCCCCTTCCCCCTGGATCGGTTCCAGAATCACGGCGGCGGTCTTCCGGTCGATCTGATCGAAAACCGCTTCCGAGTTGAAGTCGGCAAAGGTTACCCCGGGCAGCAATGGTTTGTAGGGATTCCTGTAGACTGCACGTCCCGTCACGCTGAGCGATCCGTGTGTATCCCCGTGGTAACTGTTGTGGAAGGATATGAATTCATGGCGGCCGGTGCTTTTCTTCGCCAGCTTGAGGGCTCCTTCCACCGCCTCCGTTCCGCTGTTGACAAAATATACCCGATCCAGGTCATCGGGAAGCTGATCGGTCAGCAGTCTGGCGTAGCGGGCTTGCGGTTGCTGTACATATTCCCCGTATACCATCACATGCAGGTGTCTGTCCACCTGCTTTTTGATCGCTTCGATAACAGCCGGGTGACGATGCCCCAGGCTGCTTACCGCTATGCCCGATATAAAATCGACATACCTTTTCCCATTCGTAGTGTAGATATAGGGGCCCTCTGCCCGCTCTACCTCGAGGCCCATGGGGTGCTCGCTGGTCTGGGCCACATGTTCATAAAAGGATCTCCGGTTTTCCGACATCAACTGCCCATTCCGTTTACAGGTATCACTCATATATGGTTCAACAGAACAACCTCTCAGGTCTGTTGCTATTTGACACAGAAGCAGATATCGACGAGCATCTGTGACAGATCTTTTATATACTTAATTTCTCTTTTTAAATCGAGCTCCCCGGACAATCATTCATGGGTATCGATCTTCATCTGCAGCTTCACAGGTTTCGGACCGCCACAAACCTGGTCGCCATTAACTAGTCCAGCAA
>JAWVYR010000331.1:0-2858 GCA_033722635.1 Balneolaceae bacterium
AATGAACAACTATATAAGCAACCATTTTAACACGACGGATCTGAAAGCTACTCTCAGTGGAAGGACGGCACTCGATACACACTGGATAGGGCAGATCGGTAAAAACCATTTTAAAGGTGTGGGTATAGCACTGCTGTTGGTCACCATATTCGGAATTATAAGTTTTCGATCTTTCCGGGCTGGGATATATGCTTCGGCAACCGTTTCCCTGGCGGTGCTTTTGATATATGCTGTGATGGGATTCTCCAATATTTGGTTGGGCGTGGGTACGTCGATGTTTGCCGCTATCGCGATCGGCGTCGGCGTAGACTTTGCAGTTCACACCATCGATCGACTGAGGGTCCACACCGGGAAGGAAGGTATGCCCCTGAAACAGGCCATTCTCGAGCTTTACCCCACAACCGGCAGGGCCCTGCTCTTTAATCTTATGGCCGTTGCACTCGGTTTCGGCGTACTGGCCACCAGTTCCGTGCCTCCGCTCCAGCGATTTGGCACGCTGGTTGCCGTCGCCGTCGTATCGGCCTTTTTGGGTGGCATGACGATGCTGCCTGCCCTTATCTATGTAACAAAACCCGGCTTTCTTTTTAAAAACAAAAAGCACAAAAAGGAAGCTGGGGGTATCCCGCTGGATAGAGTGGCAATCATACTGGTTGCCGTACTCGCTGCACCGTTCGTTTTAGCAGCGCAGGATTTGCCGGATGGGGAAACCATTGTTGAAAGGGTAAATACCCGGGAGGTTGGCCGTTCTGTTCAAAGAGATCTAAAGATGACCTTGATTGATCGAAGGGGAAAGGTTCGGGTTCGGGAAACCGTAGGCTATCGTAAATACTACGGTGAGGAAAAGAGGTCGGTTTTGTTCTACGAAAGCCCCACGAACATCAAGGGAACCGCGTTTCTCACCTACGACTATCCGGATCCCGACAGGGAAGATGACCAGTGGCTCTACCTGCCGGCACTCCGGAAGACCCGGCGAATCTCAGCCAGTGATCGGGGCGATTACTTTTTGGGCACCGATTTCACCTACGAGGATATCAAACTTGAGACCAGGCTCGGCAAAGAAGACTACACCTGGAAGACGGTGGGAAGAGATACGGTAGACGGTCATGAAGTTTATCTGCTCCAGGGTATTCCGATTGATAAAGAGACCAAAGAAGAGCTGGGATATGGCAAGGTACTATCCTATATCGATCCGGATATATGGATCAGCCGGAAAGGAGAATATTGGGACGAGCGAATGAACAGACTTAAAACGATTCATGTGAAGAAGATCCAGAAAGTGGATGGCATATGGACGGCCCACCGCCTTGAGGCGAACAATCATAAAACGGGACATAAAACCATCTTTGAATTCAGTGACGTCGACTACGATAAACCGGTACCCGACCGGATCTTCACCGAGCAGGCCCTGAGAAGAGGCATACGGTAACTCATTGCAATAGAAAAAGCCTACAGATTTATGAACGATCTCCGAATCTTCATGAAACTTGCCATGGTGACCCTGCTAATGATGGTTCATGGTTGGAATCCGACGCATGCACAGATTATCGAACGGGAACATTGGGATATAAGGGCCACCATCGAATGGGAATCAGCGTATCGGACAACCGAATCGGATTTTCAGAAAACTGAATGGCTTGCCCTGCCGGAACTGAACGCGGACCTACCCTTCAATACCAGACTCAGAGGTATCGGCCGTCTCCGGGCCGATGCGTTTGATGAACTGGAACCCGGCCAGCCTCCCCAGCATGAACTTGGCGATCTGAATAAAAAAACCTACATCGGAGATCATCTCAACGTGGAACTACGGGAGCTGTTTATCGACCTGTATGTGGGACCTGTATTCGTGAAGGCAGGGAAGCAACAAATCGTATGGGGCAAAACCGACGGTTTGAAACTGCTTGATGTGATCAACCCCCAGAATTTCAGGGAATTTGTTCTGGATGATTTCGAGGATTCCCGGATTCCGCTCTGGTCGCTGTTGGCTGAGGTACCGGCCGGTGAAATAATGGTCCAGGCCGTTTGGATTCCCGACCGATCCTATCATAAGCTTCCGGCCCGTGGAGCCGACTTCCGGTTCAGGGCTCCCGAGTTTGCGATCGGCCTGCCTGACGGATTTCAGGCGACCATAAATTCCGTCGAACGCCCCGGCGATTTTATCAAGGATTCCGATGTCGGATTGCGCCTGTCTACTTTTTGGAAAGGGTGGGATCTCACCTTGAACTATCTGTATCACTATTACGATATTCCTGTAGTCACGCGATCCATTCAAATTGAGCCGGCGCGACAGGTAGTTATCGATCAAAAGTATCGCCGGTCCCATCTCGCCGGGTTCACCTTCAGCAACGCTTTTGGAAATGTAACCCTCCACGGGGAAACCGCCTTTTCTGTCGATCGGTATTTCCGTACAAAGACTCTTTCCGATTCCGACGGTACCAAAAAATCGAATACACTGGATTACGCCATCGGGCTGGATTGGTTTGGGTTTGATGACATGCTGGTGAGTGTCCAGCTTTTTCAAAACTGGATTTTGCGGGACCAGGTGGAGTCCCTGTTCAGGGAACGTGTGGATACCCGGGCAACGCTGCTCGTCGAACGGACCTTCATGAACGAGCTGCTTGAAATAGAAATGCTGGCTGTGGCCGGCATCAACGAGGCGGACGGTTTCATACAGTCCAAAGTGATCTATGAATGGAAGAGCAATGTTAATATTTGGGCGGGCTTCGACGGTTTCTGGGGTGACCGTGAGGATCTGATTGGACAATTCAACCGGCAGGACAGAATTTTATGGGGGATGGAAATCGGATTATGAAAATGCCCGCTGCTGAAGGGCCAACGCCCGGTATTGTAACGGCGCGGGC
>JAWVYR010000332.1:0-2855 GCA_033722635.1 Balneolaceae bacterium
GAACTCAAGGACGTGGACTGGAACGCTCTTTACGACCGGTACCGGCCCCAGGTCACGGTGGGTGGTAACGACGATCAGCTCTTTGATGCGCTCTCGGCCATGCTCGGCGAACTCAGGGACGGGCATATTACCCTCTACACGGGAAACCGTTTTTTTAACTATGAAGGATGGTATACCCGATTTCCGACAAACTTTGACCCGGCCGTTATTGCCAATAACTACCTCCCGAATGTTGTCGAAGATGGATTGTACCTTTACGGCCAGGTGGCAAACACCGGGATCGGTTATATTCGAATTAAGTCCTTCGCTCTTCCGACCTCCGAATATCGCCGTTTTCCCCAACTGGTTGAATCATTGAACGTTGCGGAAGGATTGATCATCGATCTGAGGAATAATACCGGCGGGGACAATCTAAATGCCCGTCTCATCGCCGGTCATTTTACCGACACCGAACAGCAATACGGGTTTGTCCGCTATAAAAACGGTCCCGGTCATAACGATTTTGAATCGTGGACACCGATATCCTACAAGCCGAGCGACTCCTTCACTTACCCCGGCAATGTAGCCCTGCTGACCAACCGGAGGGTCTTCAGCTCTGCAGAAGATTTTGTGCTGGCGATGAGGATCCTGCCTGCCGTGACAGTGATCGGTGACACCACCGGAGGTGGCAGTGGAAACCCGATTCTCAGGGAACTGCCCAACGGCTGGAGTTACGAGTTTTCGCGGTGGCAGCAGGTGCCCCCGGATTTCAGGCAGTATGAGGGTACCGGCCTCTACCCGGACATTCCGGTCTGGATCACTTCTTCTGATTCCTCCAACGGCCGCGACACTATCCTGGACCGCGCGATCGAGCACCTGACAAATGATGTCAATTGAATTCTTCAGATCCACGGTCTTACAACCGCCGATCCATTTGGCAATGCATCTCTATGTAGGTATATTCCGAACCATCACAACTTCGCTAATTTCCTAAAAGTTATTTGTACAGACATGAGTGTATTAGTTGGCAAAGATACGCGCCTGGCGGTCCAGGGCATCACCGGAAGTGAGGGCAGTTTTCACGCGGAGCAGATGATTGAATATGGAACCAATGTGGTCTGTGGCGTGACCCCCGGCAAGGGTGGGAAGCAGCATCTCGATCGCCCGGTCTTCAACACGGTGGCCGAGGCAGTGGAAAAGGAGGGTGCCAATACCTCTGTTATCTTTGTTCCCCCGGCCTTTGCCGGTGATGCCATTTCCGAAGCGGCCTTCGCCGGCATCAAGGTAATCATCTGTATTACCGAGGGCATTCCGGTCAAGGATATGATCGTGGCCAAGCAGATCGTCAGCACCCACGGCGCCAGGCTCGTCGGCCCCAACTGCCCGGGTGTCATCACGCCGGGCGAGGCTAAGGTAGGCATCATGCCCGGCAACATTTTTGAACCTGGTAATATAGGATTGATCTCCCGCTCGGGCACACTTACCTACGAAGCGGTCGATCAGCTTACCAAGGCGGGGCTGGGACAGAGTACAGCCATCGGTATCGGCGGAGATCCGGTGATCGGCACTTCCCACTCCGATGCGGTAAAACTCTTCCAGGACGATCCGGAGACCGATGCGATCGTGCTGATCGGGGAGATCGGCGGTTCAGCAGAGGAGGAAGCCGCTGCCTATATCCAGGACCATGTGGACAAACCTGTCGTTGCGTTTGTGGCAGGCAGCACGGCCCCTCCCGGTCGACGCATGGGCCATGCCGGTGCAATCATTTCCGGCGGACAGGGCACGGCCGAAGACAAGAAAAAAGCGCTTCGTGCAGCCGGCGTAACGGTAGTGGACAGCCCGGCGGAGATCGGTAGTACGATGAAAGAGGTGCTCGTTTCCTGATCATTTTATGATCTCCCTCAAACAGTTGCAGCTTTCCTGTAACTGTTTAGATTAAGGTAAACCTGAACAACTTCCTTTTCATGGCAGAACTGTTCCTGGGTATCACGGCCGGTTTGTTTATGGGCGCCTACATTAACAATAGGTATAGAGAGAAAGAACGGTGGATACGAACCGATTATCTCGTATGGGCGGCCCTGATCTTTCTGGTATTGAGCCTGGTTACTCTTGATTGGAGTGCTTTTTGGGGCGGATTTCAGGAATCGCTGCAGGAATAAATGGCTCATCAGCCGGAAGATTCCAACCGGCTCTCTTTCAATGGAATATAGTGTTTGAATATACGCTTTTGATTATTCTCCTCGCAGGGAGGAACAGAGGGAACAACTAACGGGGTACTATATTCCAGGTTTTCCTGCAGGGGGATCTTTTTAATATTTTCTGATAGCGTCTTGCCCTTTCCCAAGTTTGGCATATCATACTGCATACAGTTACCGGTCTGTCTGATTTTACCTTGTACCTCCTTGGTATCCATGGTATCTGTAGAAGCTGCATCAGTATCGGGATGTACAAGCGAATCAGCCGGGGCAGCTGATAGCACTGCCACTGCCAGCAGTGAATAGATAAATATGTAAGTGGTTGATTTCATATGAATTGACTGTATTGTATTGAATGACGAGCCAACAGGCAAAATAGTTTTAGAGTCCGGAATTCAGGCAGGAAGACAGGAAGATCCCTCCGCTGCGGTCGGGATGACTATTGAAATAAGCAAGGGATGCAGATTCAACTCCTCGTTCCACCGCTCTGCTGCGGAACCTTTCACGTCCTGGAGTAAAAAAAACTTTACCTTGTTACGACGCTCCTGCGTCGTAATGTAGATAGCTGCGCTCCCGCGCAGCGTTGTGATGTGGTGAGGGCCTGATGCTAGCCATACCTGCAGGAGTGGGCGGGGAGAGATCGTTGCCGTGAGGCCTCTGTATGCAATAGCAGGAAGATCC
>JAWVYR010000333.1:0-2853 GCA_033722635.1 Balneolaceae bacterium
TCGTTGGTCAGGTAGTCTACCTGTTCCAGCCCCGGAATCGGAGGTACAAACGCGCTGGCCCCAGCACAGATAAAAAAGTACCGGGAGCTGATTTTCCGGACTGGGCCGCTACTGGTGATAATTTCAACGGTATGGTCATCGACGAAGGAAGCGGTTCCCTGCACCACATCGATACCCATCTCCCGGAAAATATCTGGATGGTCGGCATCCTCATACACCTCATCCCGAATCCGGTGTACGTGCTTGATCACTTTCCTAAAATTGATTTCGGGCGTACTGTCGACCAGTCCGTAATCACCAGCACTTCGGATATGATGAGCCACCTTTCCCGCTTTCAACAGGGCTTTGCTGGGTACGCAGCCGGTCCAGGTACAGTCGCCGCCCAGCTTTTTGGCTTCCACCATCATGGTTTTGGCACCGAAGTTGGCGGCGATTCCCGAGGAGGTAAGTCCCGCAGCACCACCGCCGATTACCACTACATCGTACTCATGTTTAGAACTCATAATATTTATTCAAGATTATGTAGGTATCATACCGGTTTGCTGAGGGGAACGGAGGAAAGGGAACATCAATCCGCTGGTGAATGCGTCCTCACCCTTTTTTTTATTTTCCTGAAGGTGGAGTAGCCGCCGTAAAGAATCATCAGTACCACAATACCGTAGACCCACCAAGGCACATTTTGTCCCGCGATAATCAGGTACAGATACGCCGAAATAAAGAAAAATGTCGAACTGAGCATCGGCAGAACTATCGATTTGTTCTTTCTGTAGTTGCGGATCAGCCAGGCCAGCGAAGCTGTGAAAAAGGGTATGGCCCCCACGTAGATAGCACCGAACAAGAGCGGGTTAACCCCGTACTTCTCGCCCAGCTGCAGGAACCATTCTTTTGTTATTTCCAATATTTCTGCCATGGGTAGAATGTAGGTTTAAAATATCTTGAAATTAAATTAATTGATGGATTGAATAAGAAATCTCTTACAGGAAACGTTCATCGATATCATTTATCACATTGATAATTAAAAAAGTTTTACCAGCGAACTATTGAACTCGGCCGCGTTAAATGATAGTTTAGAAATATCAAAATGAAGATTCGAGCTAAACGACATATCATCTGGGTCCTGTTCCTGCTGCTAGCCGCCGGGCTCTCGGTCGGGACCTTCCATACCCACAAGGTACTGGAATGGAATCATGCGGAGACCCATCACAACCTCGATCACAGCCTTACGGATTACACCGCAGATTGTCCGATATGCGGATATCTGGTGAAATTCGATTTCACTGCTGTCTCCGGTGCGGGTATCTACCTGATGCCCCTGGAAATCCTCCCTCCGGAGACACCCCCCATCACCAGTTTCTCCTATTTGACAGAGCGCAGAGGACGCTCTCCCCCCTTCCCTGAAGTCTGAATATCTGAATACGGGATTTCTCTCCCGTTAATCCACTTAATTTTCAATCGGAATTTCAGGCAATTCAGCCCTAGCTGAATTGATTTCAAATTTGGTTAATCATGAAAAACTATCTATATCTATCCGTCTGCCTGCTGGCAGGCGTTGTGCTGGCCGTTTGTACGGAAACCGCTTTCGCCCAGCAACAGGACAGTACTGCGGCCGATTCCCTGCTGCTGGAGCAGATCAAGCAACAGATGGAGGAGGACCAGGACAAAGAAGATGAAGAAAGTGCACAGGTTTCACCACAGACCCGCACTGCCCGAACCGGCCTGGCGGATCTGAATCCGGCTATCAGTGCTATCGCGGACTTCCGCAGCCTTTACACCACCCAGGGCGATCGCAACATCGATGCTTTTGTTCAAGGATTTGAACTTTCTTTTTTTGCGGCGATCGATCCCTATGCCCGGGCTGAATTCTACCCGGTATTCGAGGGAGAGGGGGGCGAGCTGAACCCGGCGGTGGAGGAAGCGTTTATCGAAACACTGAGCCTCCCGTTGAACCTGCAGCTAAAAGCCGGAAAGTTCCGCCAGTCATTCGGCCGTATCAACCTGGTGCACCGCCATGCCCTGCCGGTGATCGATGTTCCGGCAGCCTACGAAAACTTTTTCGGGGAAGCGCTGATCGACCAGGGATTCTCGCTGAGCTGGCTCATTCCCAATCCTGCGTTCTATCAGGAACTGATTTTTGAATATACGCAGGGGCCGGGTGAAAGTCCGCTTTTTGCGCGCTCGGATGGAAACCAACTTATGAAACTGGCTCATTTCAAAAACTTCTGGTCGCTCTCCGACAACGCCACACTGGAACTGGGCTTTTCCGGGGCGATCGGGGAAAACGAACTGTCCGAAACCTCCCGTATCGGTGGAATAGATCTGACCTATAAATGGAAACCGCGACGAAGAGGCACCTACAAATCATTCGAGTGGCAGACGGAATTTTATTTTAGCGAATTTGAAACCGGTCCCGATCAGGATGTGGATTCCTGGGGTATGTACTCCTGGATGCAATACCAGGTGGCCCAACGCTGGTTCCTAACAGGGATGTACAGCTATTCCAACCTGCCGCAGAACTCCGATTTCGAAGAACAAGCGATCTATGCCAATGTGGGCTGGTATGCGACGGAATTCCAGAAGCTGGAATTCGGACCAAAATTGTTTACCGAAGGCGGATTTGATGAAGCGGAGTTTGCCTTTCGTTTCCGCTGGGTCTTTGTTATCGGTGCCCACGGTGCCCATGAATACTGAAAAAATCTAACACTATTTGACAGGTGAATCCCATGCGTAACAAACTGATCATTATTATTTTAACACTCGGGCTGCTGGCAGCTGCCTTTACAGCCCAGGCGCAGATCCGAGTGGTAACCACTATTCCCGACCTGGCCAGCATCGCCAAAGAGGTAGGTGGCGACA
>JAWVYR010000334.1:0-2848 GCA_033722635.1 Balneolaceae bacterium
AGGGAGCCGGTTATCCGCCGGCTCCCTTTTTTACGTTGGCTTTTTCGGGGTACAATGCATGAGAGTAGGGAACTCTCATCTGTTAGTATAACGGTGTAAACCGCAGTTTGTTCCTCTATATAACGCAATAATCCATAAAAATTTTGAAGAGGACTCCCGGATTCCTGGAGAGCGGTTATTTTGATAAACGATTTAACCCATCAGAGAAAACGTAATTGCCGGCTCGTCGTTGAATCAGCAGCACCACCCCACAGCCTGTCTTCCAGCCCGGATGAACGTTCCATTTTTCGTGCGGTTCCCTGGCGTAATACCTCTTCCGGTGAAAATATGGTACAGGCTGATCGGGCCCGGGACACCGCTGTGTAGATAAGCTCCCGGGAAACTACCGGCGAAATTTCATCCGGCAGTACCACAAGGATCTGTTCAAACTCCGATCCCTGGCTCTTGTGAATGGACATCCCATAGGCCGTCTCATACTGCTTAAGGCGGGCCGGCAGAACCGACCTGTATTCCGTATCCCCCCTAAAATATACCCGGATATCGCCCGACGTTTCGGCCAAGGCCACGCCGAGATCACCGTTCTTTAACTGTAAATCATAGTCATTCCTGGTCACCATCACCGGCTTTCCCCCATACCACTCATCAAACGGTGGGATCAAACCGTGGCTCCTCAACAGCTTTTCGGCCATCCGATTTACCTGCTTCACACTGAACGCACCTCTGTTATGGGCACACAGCACCTGAAATTCCCGTTGAAGCTGTAGCGCCTCATCCGGAGAAGAACAGCCCAGCAATTTTTTAAATCGGGCTAACATTTCACTTTCCAGATGGTCGTAGAGCTTTGCCGGTGAGATCCGGCCGGTCCATTGGATATCTGTACGTGATTCATCTTTCAACAAGTTCAGTGCTTCATCGGCGCCTCCCCGTCTGACCGCCTCCGATAGATTTCCTATTCCGCTGTCAGCCTTGAATCGATAGCTCTCCTGGAGCAGGACCACGTTGTCCAGCAGCGGATAATCCTGATCCGCTTGCTGCAGGTCATCACCAGGAATACCGTATCGGCTGCACTTCTCTATAAATCGCTTGGAAAACCGGTTCTCTTCCCATCGGCAGATACTGCCCAGGACGGCGCCAGCCTCCACCGAGGCCAGCTGATCTTTGTCACCCAATAGAATCAACCTTGCGTTATCAGGCAGGGCATCCATTACCCGGCTCATCAGAGCCAGATCGATCATCGAGGCCTCATCGATCACGATCACATCATACGGCAACGGATTATCCCTGTTGTACTTGAATGTGGAGGTATGCCTTCGGGCTCCCAGCAGCCGGTGGATGGTGGTTGCCTCATCCGGTATCCGGTCTTTCAACGGTTGAGCCAGATCGATACGCTCTCTCTCCCGGTTGATCGCCTGTGTTATCCGGTCGGCCGCCTTGCCGGTGGGGGCAGCAAGGGCAATCCGTATCGGCCGGTCACCGGTATCCTGCTGATCGATAAGCAGGGCCAGTATTTTGAACACCGTATAGGTTTTTCCGGTGCCGGGACCTCCGGAAATGACAGAAAACCTGTTCAAAACCGAGGTCAGGGCCGCCACTTTTTGCCAATCGATCTCCCGCTCACCGCCGGACTGCACAGGAAACAGCCGGTTCAGACGGTCTTCGACTGCCGCAGGATCCACCGGATCCGTTTGGGTTGAAGCAAGCTGTAGTATAGCAGCGGCCAAGCGGGCTTCATGCCTCCAGTATTTCTGAAGGTATAACCGCCCATCTTCCCATATCATCGGCTTGAAGGTCCCGGGACTTCCAACATGGGCGGAATCGATTATCGCTTTTATCCACGGTTTGAGTTTGGGTGTGGAAAAACGGTTTGGGTCAGGTTTGGCACCATCGTCGACCATCTTCACCATCGGTTGACCCGCCTCCCTGGACAGATCCAGGCAAACATGCCCCTCCTCCCTGCGGCGGACCAGCAGGTAGGCGGCCAGCAGGACTTTCTCATCAGTCTCCGGATCGATCTTCTGTAGAAGTGCAGGAAAATGATAGCTGATGGCGGAAACCGCACCCTGCTCTTTCCACCGTTTCAGATTTTCGATCCAGTTACCCATCGATGGCCTCCCTGCTGAATACTTTTTCCAGGCGGGCGATTCGATCCTCGCCGGGTCGATCAAAAAATATGCCGGTGTCGCCCGGTCCCTCCTGAACTCCGCGGAGAAACAGGTAGTACACCCCCCCGAAATGATGCGAATAGCTGTAATCGCTCAATCGCCTTCCTAGATAGCGATGTAGTGCAGCAGTATAGATATGATACTGCAGGTCGTAATGGGCCTCCTTCATCTCCACCTTCAGTGCTTCCTGGGAATAGTCCTCTGCTCGGTTACCCAGATGATTCGTTTTGTAATCCAGGATAAAAAATTGCTCCCCGTACCGGAATACCAGATCGATATAGCCCTTCATGAAGCCCCCTGTAATGTCGCGATCACCGTGGGGAGGTTCCTCCTCCCTTACCGCCCGGTACACCCGTTCGACCCGGAATGCATCGATGGGAAAGTAAAATTCCATCTCCTTCAGCATCCGGGAGGACGGTACCTGTTCCAGCGACAGGCCGGATTCGGGATCCAGTTCCTTTTGCAGCGAACATTTGACCATCGACCGGACCACCGGCGACCATCGACTCTCAAATCCATATCTTTCCAGCTGCCGGGCAATGATTTCCGGCATACCGGAGGGATCGTCAAAGACCAGATCCTCGTATATCCCGTGGATGCAGCTGCCGGCTTTGGGCCCCCGTGGAAAATCAAAAATGGTGTCTCCTGTTTCGCTCGTTTCGATATCCTGTTCTTTCGGCAGATAG
>JAWVYR010000335.1:0-2845 GCA_033722635.1 Balneolaceae bacterium
GTAGTCTATATGAAAAAGTTAATTGCAGGATTCTTGTGTTTGATATTTATTTTGATTTCAGCAGATTTGAGTTTTTCACAGGAAAGTGAAGAGGAACCCGGGGAACGTTTTGCCGCAGTCACAATCTTTGACGTTCCGCTCCATGTAAGAGATAAAGTCATACCCTATATAATCGAATATGTGGAACCAGGAATGAGGCTTAATCCCAACGTTGTGACATTTCGCGTGCTCATACATCGTTGGGGTAGTAATGGTTCCCAGATGATTTACTACAGGGAATATGAAAATTTCGGAGATATAAATGCCGAATGCGGGGCTCCTTGTGAGGAGTACCGAAAAGAGCATCCTGCCCCTAAGGAAGGTGAGGAGGGATATGAGGATTATAAGGAAGCGCAAAAACTCTACGACAAGTATTTCTCCGATCACCATGATGAAATTTACTGGATCCCAATGGAAGCCGCCAAGACGGAAGGTAAAAACATAGGTACGGTGGGCCCCAACGATAATTAATAGATGATCACATAGCCTAACCGTATTCAACTGCAATAATTTGTTGCTTTCATATAAAAGGATCTCTTTAAAATTAAGAGATCCTTTTATAATTCTTTTAGTACCCGTTGTCTATGACATAACCAAGAGATCCATTCCATTTTGGGCTGTTCGAAGTTATAAAAGCCGGTCAGTACTTTAAATGTTTGGCCAACAGTTGCTTGAACTCCTTCTTGTCATACAATGCCCGTAGATCCGGATGGATCTTGATCCAGATATAGTTGTGGTATCCAGCCTGCACCGCCTGCTCCAGCTTGTCGATAGCGGCTTCCTGCCCTCCCAGGAGACTGAGCAGGCGGGCGTGAGCGAAATAGAGGGTGGAGTCGTTCCGCACGGCTTTTTGTTCCAACCGGCGGGCTTCATCCATCCTTCCCAGGTAGGCATGGACACGCGCCAGCTGGTATTGCAGCGATACATTGCCGGGATTGTTCCCAAGCTGATTCTCCGTGGATGACTTAAACTTTTCAAAATGCCGGTTGGCGTTGGATTCATCACCCATCAACCGGTATATAATGCCCAGCTGCTGATGGGCATAGTAGTCCGAGGGAAATTTTTCCAGAATATCTGAGAGCGGATCGATCGCCTTTTCATAATTTCCCTGCAGCCGGTAGGTATGGGCGAGCCGGTAGAGGTCAATCTTGAAATCGGGTTTCAGTTCCAGCGCATGCTGAAAGGAAGCTTCAGCCCGGTCGAGACTGTCCATCCCGAGGTAGGTCCAGCCGAGCAGATCGTAACCATAATAATAGTCGGGATTACTGGCGATCTGCCGCTTGCACCAGACGTAAGCCGAATCGAGGTTCCCGGTCTGGTACAGGTAAACCAGGTTGATATTGTTGTAGGCCAGGGTCAGGTTGGGATCCAATTGCAGCGCTTTCTTAAATTCGCTTATGGCCTCATCATATCGGCCCATAAACTGGTAGACGCGCCCCAGATTGTTGTGAATGGGGCTGTAGTCAGGATAGGAATCGAGCATTGTTTCATAATATCCGGCTGCCTGTTCCAGATCACGTTTCACCATCTGGGCATGAAAAGCAAGAATCGAATATTTCTCGAGCTCGGTCAGCGAATCGACGTGCTTCACCGCTTTATTCAACAGCTCGCGCCCGGTTGCAAAATCAAAGGCCTGCTGAAAATTGGCCAATTCCATATGCATCATGCCAAGAGAAGCCCGCGCCGCCGTGAACGTGGAATCGATCAGCAGTGCCCTCTCAAAATATTTTTTGGCCTCCTGGAACAGCCCGTTCCGCTGTTTATCCATACCCAGTGAATACTGTTTGAGGGCATCGAGCGACTCGGTTGTTACCTGCATCAGGGGTTTGCTCTGGCGATCGATATCGGCAACCGTTTCCCCCAGGTCACGGCGTACGTCGGCCGCCATCTTGTCGAGCGCATCAAGGATCTGGTTCTTCCCTTCAGCCACAATGATCTCCGACTCCAGCATCTCTCCCGTCTTCGCATCCTGCAGTACGCTGGTCAGGGCGTAGTCATCTCCGGCCCGGCTGATTCCCGGCACCAGTACGATCGGTATCCCCTCGCGCTGAGCAATCTCGCTGCCCAGCTCCTCATCGATCGTTTCGGGGACCTCTTTCTTCATCCGCTGCAAGACATTGTGCATGCGGCGCTGCGGAAACACATTCACATACTGCGACTGTCCGATGCTGACGGCAAGAGCGGTATTCAACGATTGATCGAAAATTTGCTCGCCGGTATCGTTCTTGAAATCGGTGATCAGTAGCCAGTCCCGTTCCTTGAAAGGAACCCGCTGAAACGGATTGAAGAGAAGGCCAAGCACAATACCGATTGCCACCAGCCCGGCAGCGGCAACAGGCAGGGTGTACCGCAGCCAACGGTTTGAAGAGGAGTGGGAGAAGGAGAAAGCCGTATCGCCGATATCCAGCTCTTTTCCCAGCTGCTGAATCTCCGACAGCAGTTCCTGAACATGCTCATACCGTTCGGCCGGATCTTTCCGAAGCATCCGCTCAACCATCTTGATCAGCTCATCCGGGAGGTCCGGGCGGATCTCCGCAAGCGGTGTGGGTTCGGTATTGATAATATCGTAAACGATCGCCTGTTCATACTCCCCCTGGAAAGGCCGTTCCCCGGCGAGCATCTCGTAGAGCATCACCCCCAGGCTCCAGATATCGGTACGGCCATCCACATCACCGCCCCGAACCTGTTCCGGACTCATATAGGCCACCGTACCCAGGGTGCTGCCTGACTGTGTCATCTCCACATCCTGCATCTTCGCCAGACCGAAATCCACGATTTTAACCTGCCCGTCGTCGGTGGCCATCAC
>JAWVYR010000336.1:0-2813 GCA_033722635.1 Balneolaceae bacterium
AGAATGACGTATGATTTTACCATAGTGGGAGCGGGGATCGTGGGCCTTTCCGCCGCCTACAAGCTTTCCCTCTCATATCCTGATCTGAAGATCCTGATTCTTGAGAAGGAGGATCGGGTAGCCGCCCACCAGACCGGCCACAACTCCGGGGTGATCCACTCGGGCATATACTATAAGCCGGGCAGTTACCGGGCAAAGAACTGCAAAGAGGGCCGTCACCAGCTGGTTGAATTCTGCCGGGAGCACGGGATCAACCATGAAATCTGCGGCAAGGTGATTGTTGCGGTCGAGGAGGAGGAGCTGCCCAGGCTTAAGAAGATTTACCAGACCGGTTTGGTGAATGAGATCGAGGGTATCAAGGTAATCGATCGGAAACAGTTGAAGGCGATCGAACCCCATGCGGCCGGTATCCGTGCAATTCATGTGCCCTGTTCCGGCATCGTCGATTTCGTTGCCGTCAGTGAGAGGCTCAGGGAGCTGGTCGAATCTGCAGGCAACCGGATTGCATTCAACCAGGAGGTCCACCGCATCAAGCGCTCAGATCGGCAGCTGATGGTGGAAACGGGCCGCGGAAGATTTCAATCTAAATACCTGATCAACTGTGCCGGTCTCTACAGCGATCATGTGGCCGAATCGGCCGGCATCGATCCGTCGATCCAGATCGTGCCCTTCCGGGGAGAGTATTACGAACTGATAGCGGAATCCACTCACCTGGTAAAAGGCCTGATCTATCCGCTTCCCAACCCGGAATTTCCGTTCCTGGGCGTGCACTTTACAAAGATGGCACGGGGCGGCGTGGAATGCGGACCCAACGCGGTTTTCGCCTTTAAGCGGGAGGGTTATGACAAGCTCTCCTTCGACCTGGAGGAGACGATCGAGACGCTCAACTTTCCCGGATTCGTAAAACTGGCCCGGAACCACTGGAGAATGGGGCTGGAGGAATGGTACCGCTCGTTTTCCAAAAAAGCATTCGTGAAAAATCTTCGGAAACTGGTACCTGCAATCGGAATGGATGACCTGGAACCCTCGCCCGCCGGGGTACGGGCGATGGCGCTGAAACCCAACGGGGAGATCCTGGATGATTTTCATTTTGAGACCACGGAGAACGAGATTCATGTGCTGAACGCTCCCAGTCCGGCCGCCACGGCAGGGCTGGCGATCGGTGATGAGATTGTCCGACGAGCCGAATCCTCATTTTCACTTTGATCAACCGGGGAGCAAATACAATGTTTGCATGACAGGGCCGGGTTTTTTGCTCCTGCCGGGAATTTGTTAGCTTATTGCAGTTTCTTCAAAACTCCATCCAGTTTCCAGCACATGGCTTCACCCGCACCGATCCGGATTCACCGTGACCAGCAGACACGCCTGCTGTATTCCACCGATGCCTCGATGTATGAGGAGCTGCCCGAGGGTGTGGCCTTCCCGAAGTCTGCAGCTCAATTCCGGGAACTGGTTCTGAGGGCAAAGCGGGAACAATTTTCCATCACCGCCCGGGCGGCAGGCACCAGCCTTGCCGGACAGGCCACCACGGGAAGTGTCGTCGCCGACATCTCGCGCCACATGAACCAACGATTGCATATCGACCCGGAGGAGAGAACCGCCCGGGTGGATCCCGGGGTGATCCGCGACACACTGAATCGCGAAGCCGCCAAGTACGGCCTGCTATTCGCGCCCGACACCGCCACCACCAACCGCTGCATGATTGGCGGGATGATCGCCAACAACTCCTGCGGTTCTTTTTCCATTAAATATGGAACGACCCGCGATCATATATTGGAGATCGATACTGTGTTGAGCGACGGTAGCGAGGCGACCTTCAAGCCGCTTGCCCCCGACGAGCTGGAGGAGAAAAAACAGCTTGACAGCCTGGAGGGGAGAATCTACAGGGGGATGCTCAAAATCATTGAGGAACACCGCAGCCGAATACTGGAAGCCTATCCCCATCCGGAGATTATCCGCCGCAACACTGGGTATGCCCTGGACCAACTCTGCTCGATGCAGCCGTTCGTTCCGGAAGGGCGGCCTTTCAATCTGGCCGAGTTGCTCTGCGGCAGCGAGGGCACGCTCGCTATGATCACCTCGGCGGTCCTGAACCTGGAACCTGTGGATCCCCACCGGTTGTTGCTGGTGCCGCATTTCCGGTCGATTCGGGAGGCGATGAAAGCGACGGTGGAGGCGGTGAAACATGATCCGGCCGCGGTAGAACTGGTCGACCGAATTATCCTGGATGCAACCAGGGATAATATCGAGCAGCGGAAAAACCGCTTTTTTTTGGAAGGTGAGCCGGAAGCGATCCTGATCATCCAGTTCGACGGCAATGAGATAGATTCCCTGACAGAAAAGGCCCGTTCTCTTAAAGAGCGACTGCAGGAGTTAGATCTGGGGCAGGCTTTTCCGATGATCGTTGAGGAGGAAAAGATAGGAAGGGTATGGGAATTGAGAAAGGCGGGGCTGGGGCTTTTGATGGGTTTGGGGGCCGAGGAGCGTTCACCCTCATTTTGCGAGGATACGGCGGTCAGGGTACAGGATCTACCCGATTATGTAGAGGAATTTCAACAGCTGCTCGATAGATACGAGACAAATTGTGTGTTCTACGCCCATGCCTCGGTGGGGGAACTGCACCTGCGCCCGGTGATCGACACCAAGACCCATGAAGGTGTTGAAAAGATGAAAGCGATGGCCGAAGAGGTGGCGGAGCTGGTGGCCAAATACGGCGGATCGTTATCCGGCGAGCACGGCGACGGCCGGGCCCGCTCGCCCTATATCGAGAAGGTGCTGGGTATCGAGATGTTACCAATTCTGCAGCAGGTAAA
>JAWVYR010000337.1:0-2776 GCA_033722635.1 Balneolaceae bacterium
AACACCAGCGATATTACCAGCAGAACAGAAGCCAGAATATGGTCTTTCGCATCAGCAATGCTGGGAAGTCTGAATCGCATGAGTTCTTTATGGCATTAGGTAACAACCGTTCGGTAATAGTCGAGATCTTCCAGTATGGCGCCGGTTCCCCGTACCACTGCAGTGAGGGGGTCTTCGGCTATATGCACCGGCAGATCGGTAGTTTCCATGATCAGTTTGTCCAGATTCTTAAGCAGTGCACCGCCGCCGGTCAGCATGATACCGCGGTCCAGGATGTCGGCCGAAAGCTCGGGAGGGGTCTGCTCCAGCGATTTGGTGATCGATTCCACGATGGTGTTGACCGATTCCGATATCGCCTCCCGAACATCCTTGGAAGTGACGTGGCGGGTTCGTGGTACGCCGTTGACCAGGTCTCTTCCCTTGGTAATCATCTCCAGCTCCTCATCCAGAGGTGCAGCCGATCCGATCTCGCACTTGATCTTTTCGGCGGTGCGTTCACCGATCAACAGGTTGTGGTTCCGGCGGAAATAGTTGATGATATCCTCGTTGAGTTCATCGCCGCCAAGGCGAACCGACTGGGCATAAACGATGCCCGAAAGGGCGATGACTGCGATCTCAGTGGTACCTCCCCCTACATCCACAATCATGTTGCCTACCGGTTCATGCACATTCAACCCGATACCGATCGCAGCGGCCATCGGCTCATCCACCAGATATACCTCCTTGGCACCGGCATGTTCGGCGCTGTCGCGAACTGCGCGGCGCTCCACCTCGGTTATGCCGCTGGGTACACACACGACCATTTGCCGGGTACTGGAGTACCACTTCATCTTGACCTTTTTGATCATTCCCCGGATCATCTGTTCAGCCACTTCAAAATCTGCTATAACGCCATCCCGGAGCGGACGCACGGTACGGATATTTTTATGGGTTTTCTCATGCATGAGACGGGCCTCATGGCCAGATGCCACCGGCTCATTCTGGTTATTCAAGGCCACGATAGATGGCTCATTCAACACGATTCCCGTTCCTCTTGAATAGATCAGCGTATTAGCCGTACCCAGGTCGATGGCGATATCGGTGTAAAGCCAGTCGAACAGCCCCTTGTTATGATTTTTGCGCTTATCGGGCGCCTGCTTGTTTATCGTCTGCTGCTGCATAGATACGAGGGTAATATTTCGTTAATTTTTCCTGAGAGATACAAAGCTTTAAAAATACAACATTGTAGGCCTTTTTGCGAATAAATGGAATTAAATAGGCAAATTGAAATATTTCGGAAATTTTTTATCTGGCGGTCATCTTCGGAGCGGTGAAGTTCAGTGCCTGAAGTGTCTTTTGCCGGTAAATACCATCGCAAGATCGTGTTTGTCGGCCATCTCGATCACCTGCTCGTCCCGGATGCTGCCTCCCGGCTGAATCACAGCCGTCGCCCCTGCCTCGGCTGCCACTTCCACGCCGTCGGCGAACGGAAAGAATGCATCGGAGGCCACGACGGTATCTGTCGTGGAGTGCCCCTCCTTGGATGCTTTCCTGAGCGCCGCTTCCGAGGAATCGACCCGGCTCGGCTGCCCGGTGCCGATGCCGATCGTTTGACGTTCTCTGACATATACGACCGCATTTGATTTCACATGCTTCACCACCCGCCAGGCGAACATCAGGTCGCGGATCTCTCGCTCGTCGGGTTTACGCCTGCTGACCACTTCATAGTCTTTAAAAAGATAGGGGGTCTGGTCGTTCTCCTGCTGGAGCGCCCCGCCGAAGATCGATCGGAATTGGCGATGCCGGGCGGGATAGGGATTCGACAATAGCCGTATCAGCCTGCGGTTTTTCTTTTGTACCAGCAGCGATGCGGCATCATCGGTGAAGGAGGGCGCGATGATGATCTCGGTAAATATATCGTCGATCGCCTCCGCTACCTCCAGGTTCAATTCCCGGTTGACGACTACGATACCTCCGTAGGGTGATACACGGTCGGTCCGGAAAGCCTTATCCCAGGCTGCCGAAAGAGTATCGGCCGAAGCCACTCCGCAGGGTATCGTATGTTTAAAAATAGCACAGGTGGGTTCGGAGGATCCGAAATCTGCAATCAATGCAAGTGCAGCATCCAGATCCAGGTAGTTGTTATAGCTGAGTTGCTTGCCGTGGAAGCAGTCGATATACGGTTTCTGTTCTCCGTAAAGGGCAGCCTGCTGGTGGGGATTCTCTCCATACCTCAACTCCTGGGATAGGGGGAGGGCGATATTGAGCTGTACCGGATTCTTCTTATCCGACCGGAGGTTAAAATAATTTGCAATATCGGTTTCGTAGCGGGCGGTATGGTTGAAGGCGATCCTGGCCTGCTGGTGCCGATAATCGAAGCTGACACCTCCGGTTTCATCAAAATGGGCTATAAACTGGTCGTAACGCCCGGGATCGGTAAGCACGCAGACATGGCCAAAATTCTTGGCTGCTGCCCGGACCATCGTCGGCCCCCCGATATCGATATACTCGGTTGCTTCTGCCAGCGAACCAGTGTCGTTTCCGGCAACCTCCAGGAAGGGATACAGGTTTACCACCACCAGTTCGATCGGTTTGATCCCGAGATCCGCCAGCTCCTCCATGTCCGGTGGATGGCTGGTTCTCGCCAGTATGGCCGCCAGCAGATGGGGATGCAACGTCTTCACCCGTCCGCCGAGACTCTCCGGGAATCCGGTGATTTCGGTGACATCCGTGACCGGCAATCCCTCCGATTTGATCACTCGGGCTGTGCCGCCGGTGGAAATCAGTTCCACTTCTT
>JAWVYR010000338.1:0-2775 GCA_033722635.1 Balneolaceae bacterium
CACCAGCAGGTAGAGGGCGTTATCGGGGTAGTTGAGAAAAGGCGAGAGCGTGTCGAATCCCATCAGGGGATTGAGCGTTACGGCATCCACGCCGAACTGCTCGAAATAGGCATGGCAATAGCGCTCTGCCGTGGAGCTGATGTCACCCCGCTTGGCATCCGCAATGACGATTTTTTCATCCGGTATATATTCGACCGTCTCCCGGAAAATCTCCATTCCCGCTCCTCCCAGGGCTTCAAAAAAAGCCAGGTTGGGTTTGAATGCGGCGCAATGGTCACGGGTGACGTCGATCACTGTTTTCAGAAAGTGCATCACCCGTGATTCCGGGTCCGGATATTGTTCTTTGACCGCATCCGGCAGGTGTTCCGGGCGGGGATCCAGTCCCACACACAGGCAGGATCCGGACTTCGCCATCGCATTTTTCAATCGTTCTGTATAGGCCATCTACTGATCTTTTTTTCTACCTGCGGAAGATAGAAACCTGCGCGCTCAATTCGAAACGGAAAGGAGAGGGTTTGGGGTCGTTCATTGGACAGCGGTCGGGAAGCCTTCCGGTATCGACGATATATCTATAAGCGGTATATTGGAGCCGAAATTACTGTTGAGGAGTTTGATGGTTTCGTTGGCCAGCACGGCGTTGCCTACATTGCCGGTATGGATACCGTCAAAACTGAACAGTTCCCCGGGTATCGGGCGCAGGGTCCCGCTGCCGCTGGCATATCCTCCCCCCTCGGACAGGAATTCGCCGGCAACCGTACTGAATAAAACTTGCGCATCCATGACCAGGAAACCGGCGCTGTTGGCGATGCTCCGAATAGCGGTGTTGTACTGATTCACCGCCCCGAGCGCCAGTGCCAGCTCCGAATCGCCTGATCCGCCGGAAACAGGCCCGTCCAACACCAGGAAATCGGGAATGGCGGTATCGGAGGTCACGGGAGGTGCGATTTCACCGGTGAACACCGCGGAGAAATAACCGCTTGCGCTCATCAATGGAAAATCAAACAGCTGCATTTTACGAGTGCCCCCATCTGTTCTGATATATATAGGAAGGCTTCCCTGGCCGGTAGTCAGTTCCCAGACTCCGGTTGATTGATTGAAGGAGATCAGGTTATCGTTTCGAAGATCCCGTCGCAGGTTGAATACAAAGGGGAGGGAGGTCGCGCGCGGCACGGTGTACACCACTACGTCTGTCTCCAGCGATGCCAGCAATTGGGCCGACAGCTGGTAGAGTTGTGCGAAGGTGGCGGGATCGGTAAAGGAGGAACCTTCCCCGCCCGAGGCCACAAAGCCCATGATATCGTTGGTTCCCATCCAGAAAGTGACCAGGGTGGGATTCAGCGCAACCACTTCGTTGTGAATACGGGGAGCCGACTTTGAGAGCTCCGACGGCTGCATCACAATCTGGTAGAAGGGATTGAAAGCCGGATGGTCGGGATCGGTAGCCCGTTCTTTCAGATTGCCGATATTGTTGGGATTGGCATAGTCGACCAGCAGACCGCCGGGGATCCCCAGGTTGTGAAACGGTTTTTCTCCCTGGTTGACCGGCTGCCCCTGCTCCGGGTTGACCCTGGTCTCCAGGGGATTCAGGGAGGTCAGTTCGATGCGGTTGCCCAGTCCGGGATCGCTGATATAGGGTTGGATGAACTCCTGAGGGGTGCGAAATTGCCGGGCAAGCAGATTTGGATAGGAGTATTCCTGCCCGCTGCGGTAGAGGGCATTGTTTTGATAACCGGCTGTGAAGCTGTTGCCTACCGCTAGGTAATTCGACAGATCAGCGATGCCTGGCTCGATCGGATCAACCCCCAGCCCGCTGAATCGATCGCACGATGACACCGCCGACAGCATCAGAATGCATGTCAGCCCTGACAAGAATGTTCTGTAGATTTGGCTGTTCATCATCGTATCGGTTTAAAAATTCAGGGTAATACCCAGCGAGGGCATATGCGCATGGCCGGTGTAAATGCCATCCAGGCTTGCATGGGTGTCGGTCACTCTGCGTTCCGCTGCCCGTAAGAAAATATAGGCACCGTCAATCTCTACGGCAGAGGTCAGTTTGTAGGTGAATCCGCCGGAAAAAAACCAGCTGTCGGCTCCCGGATTTTTGGCATCGACGAAAGCATCTTCGATCGGACTCTGTTGATACGCCGCCCCGGATCTGAGCGTTAGCCTGTCATCGAGTAATCCGGTGTATTCAATTCCGCCCTTGAACTCCCAGCTGTCCTCGAAGTTACGCCGATCGACCAGGAGGTTGCTGCTGAGGGCGACGATCGTCTGGTCAAAAATAAAATTCAGCCGCTCATAACTCGACCATCGCCACCATACCACATCGATTTCAGCTCTCCATCGGGGATGCAGCCTCAGGTTGACAGCGGCGGTCCAGCTTGCAGGAAATTCGATCCGGGTACTGACCGAGGCGGTGGGAGGAAAACCTACCGGCAAATCGACAAAATCGGCTTCCCCCTCGAACTCCACCTCCACCGGACTCCGATAGGCAAAGCCCAAGGCAATTATCTCCGCCGGGGAATAGATCAGGCCCGCGTTGAAACCGAAGGAGATCTCCTGCATGCGGGTGTCGAGGTTGAAGGTTCCCTCGGGTGTGAAAGTGGTTACCGCGGCCTGGTACCGAAAGTTTCCCGTTACAGCGACCTGGAGGCCGACCCCCACATGAATCCGTCCAATACCGAAATCGGGAAGGGTATACCCGATAGCGGGATTCACGAAGTAGGTTGATAGCTCCGCTTCCACCGAACTGTTGCGCCCAACCCAGTTTCCGGG
>JAWVYR010000339.1:0-2770 GCA_033722635.1 Balneolaceae bacterium
AGCAAGGATCGATACGATACCGGTCTGTTCCGGTAACGAGAAATTAAAATGGGAGCTCGCCACCGGGTTGACGGTGCCGAATACCTGTTGGTATTTATCCGACCAGCCGGCATAGTAGATCAGCCGGTCGATGGCAGCGATCACCCGCTTCTCCGCTTCTCCGGAGGAGAACCCTACCGTTTCAAGCTCACCGATAAACTGGGCTTTTCGTCCCTCCAGCATCTCTGCGATGCGGTAGAGGATCTGCCCACGGTTGTAGGAGGTGCGGGCGCTCCATCCCGATACCGCCGAACGGGCTGCCACAGCCGCATCCCTCACATCCTTGCGGGAACAGCGGCAGGCGTTGGCCAACACCTTATCATCGCCGTCAAACACTTTGTAGTAACGTCCCGACTCGGTACGGGGAAAATTGCCGCCGATATAGATTTTATAGGTTTTTTCAACTGGTATGCGTTCTGACATCGGGCTGATTCATTGAGTTAAGTTTCAGTGCATTGATGATTATTTTATCTTCCTTTAATTCCCTTTGAGCAGAGGAGTGGAAAATGTAGGTTTCCGGTATGGTATAATAGAGTTCGCAACATCAATCATCCGCATTTTTATTTATCGGGGGATTCAATATTTACATAGGGATACAACCCGTGAAGGCCGCCTTCGCGCCCCATGCCACTCTCCTTGTAACCGCCGAAGGGAGAGGTTGGATCGAACTGGTTGTAGGTGTTGGCCCATACCACACCGTTGCGGACCTTCTTGCCGACGTTGAATATCTTGGACCCCTTGTCGGTCCATACACCGCCCGCCAGTCCATAAGGGGTGTTGTTTGCTTTTTCGACCGCTTCATCAGCGGTACGGAAGGTTTGGATGGTCAATACCGGCCCGAAGATCTCCTCCTTTACGATCCGATTCGACTGCCCGACATTGGTGAAGATCGTCGGTTTGCAGAAATAGCCTTTATCGGGGAGATCACAGGAACTTTGGTAGATATCCGCTCCTTCATTGATGCCGACCTCCAGGTACTCGTTGATCTTCTCATACTGCTGCTTGGAGTTGATCGCTCCGATATCGGTATTCTTGTCCAGGGGATCACCGACAATCAGCGTATCCATCCGGTCGCGCAACTTACGGACCAACCGGTCGGCGATTCCTTCCTGAACCAGCAGGCGGGACCCGGCGCAGCAAACATGGCCCTGGTTGAAAAATATGGCGTTGATAATGCCCTCGACGGCCTGATCCAGCGGGGCATCCTCAAAAATGATGTTGGGGCCTTTGCCGCCCAGCTCAAGGGTGTACTTCTTGTCGGTCCCGGCCAGTGCCTTCATAATGATTTTACCCACTTCGGTGGAACCAGTAAAAGCGATCTTATCGACATCCGGATGATTTACGATCTCCGACCCGGTTTGTCCCGCACCGGTTACGATATTCACTACACCGTCGGGCAGACCGGCATCGGCGCATAGTTCAGCAAATTTCATGGCGGTGATCGGGGTGGTTTCGGCGGGCTTCAATACCACCGTGTTGCCAGTCGCCAGGGCAGGAGCGATTTTCCAGGCCAGCATCAGCAGGGGGAAGTTCCAGGGGATTATCTGTCCGGCTACCCCCAGAGGCTCAACCTTTTTACCAGGGAAAGCGAAGTCCAGTTTGTCGGCCCACCCGGCATAATAGAAGAAATGGGCTGCAGCTAATGGGATATCCACATCGCGTGACTCGCGAATCGGTTTGCCGCCATCCAAAGATTCAATGACGGCGAACTCACGGGCTCGTTCCTGTATGAGTCTGGCCAGCCTGAACACATATTTACCACGCTCCCGTGCGGAAAATTTCGACCAGCTATTCTCATAAGCCTTCCGAGCTGCCTTCATCGCCTTGTCGATATCCTGCTGGGTGGCCTCTGCTACTTCACAGAGCACCTCCTCGGTAGCGGGATTGACAGAGGTGAAATAGCGTTCCTTCTCCGGCTTAACAAATTCGCCCCCGATAAAAAGTTCATATCGGTCCTTTATCTCCACATGATCGGTACTTTCCGGGGCATCGGCATACTCCCAGCGGCTGCCGAAATCCAGTTTGGAGCTGGGTGAACTGGGCTTGTAGGGTTTGTCCTGTTCCCTGATATCGGTACTTTTCTGCTCGTCAGACATATCTTAAATTAGTTTATAGATCTTGATTGTAACTTCGTGCACTTCAATCGATTGAGAAATAATCAGGGCTCTGGTATACCCCGGTCTGCTGTTTGACGATCTGCATCAAAAGGTCGTTGGCAAGTGAGCTGGCTCCAAAACGGAAATAGTCGGGGGTAAGCCAGGCATCACCCAGCGTTTCCTTCACCAGTACCAGATATTGCAGCGCCTGTTTGGCCTTCCGTATGCCACCGGCCGGCTTCATGCCCACCATCCGTTCGGTTTCATAATAATAATCCCGGATCGCTTCAATCATGACAAGTGTAACCGGCTGTGTAGCAGCGGGTTTTATCTTTCCTGTTGAAGTTTTTATGAAGTCTGCGCCGGCCAGCATCGCGATATCGCTGGCTTTGCGCACGTTTTCATAGGTTAACAGTTCACCGGTCTCCAGGATCACCTTCAGATGAGCATCCCCGCACGCCTCCTTGATAGCTTCGATCTCATCATATACATAGCTATAATTGCCTTTCAGAAACTCTCCGCGGGAAATCACCATATCCACCTCGTCGGCTCCCTGATCGACAGCATGTTTCGTCTCATCCAGGTTGGCCTCAAGGGTCGACATGCCGCTGGGAAAGGCGGTGGCCACGCTCGCC
>JAWVYR010000340.1:0-2762 GCA_033722635.1 Balneolaceae bacterium
ACCGACCAGCTTGGAGTCGACCACCACCGGGAGGCAGCCCACCTCGTTTTTTTTCATCATCGCGTAGGCTTCGCGCGTACGGGTGTCGGGGGTGACCTGAAACAGTTCGGTTCTCATCACCTCCCCGACCGTCAGGTTATTGAAATCCTTTTTTGAATGGGAACCGGCGATCTCCAGAATGTGATCGGCCGTTAGCAGCCCTATCAGCTCTCCCGAGGAATTTTCGATCGGGATATGATGAATATCGCTCCAGAGCATGATATTGCGGGCAAGCGCCACCAGATCGTCCTGTTGCAGGGTAATCAGATCCTTCGACATCAGCTGCTTCACATACCGAAACCGGTTGCGCCAGCCGCCCCCCTCCTCCCGTTTCAGTTCCGACCAGGTATGTACCGGGTTGCCCTGTTTTTGCCTTCGGTAGATCCCTTCCGTGACCGTGATGGAGGCCTCCTCGGAGGAGACATTCTTGATCAATTGATTGTAGGAATCGAGCATCCAGCTGGAACCGGTTTTTCCCAGGCTGACCCGTTCCTCGACGATTCCAAGATATTTGTCGATATCATCCTGGTGGATATCCGCTTTTTTGAGTCCTTCCCGGGCGATCGGCAACAGCTCCTTGAGGATGAGGTCCTGGGCGGTGATCAGCGTCCCGTCGATCCAGGTGAACTGCGACCGCAGACCCAGCTTGGCCGCGGTGAAGAAGTTGTCACGGGCATCCGTAAAGTTCATTTTTTGATCAATGGTCTTGTGCTGATCCGTGACCCCGTGCATCAGGCCGGTCCAGAAGGCGGCGTTGGCCGCTTCATCCACGATGGAGGGGCCGGAGGGGAGATATCGATTTTCAATTCTGAGATGAGGGCGGCCCTCCGTGATGCCGTAACAGAGCCTGTTCCACCGGTAGACCGTGCTGTTGTGAATACACAGCGCTTTGAGGGGCGGGATATCTCCCTGTTCGAGGATCGAAGTCGAGCTTTCTTCGATATCCATCGGAAGCAGCACCGTAAAGCGGCCCACCGTATCCTGAAAGATGTGCAGGGCAGAATCGCGTTCCCACTCCTTGCCGAAGGTTACTCGTTCCTGTTCTTCGCGGTAGGGACTCACCGATTTTCTCGTATCGGCCGACTGCTGAAAAAGGGCGATCCGTGTTTCTCGCCAAAGCCGCTTTCCCATAAACAGGGGGGAGTTCGTAGCGGCCGCCAGCACCGGCCCCGATATAGCGTGAGACCAGTTGTATAGGGCCGGGGCCTCTTGGGGACTCACCTGATAGTGAATCTGAAAACTGGTATTGCAGGACTCGAACAGCACATTATCGTGCTGATCGATCAGTTCGTCGATACCGGAGATGCGAAACTTGAAGTCGGAGGCACGGACATCCAGTATCGCATCATTTAGCTTTTTATACCGATCTTTGGGCGTCATGTTTTCGATCTCGATATTCTCCTTGGAGATCGTGGGCAGGATGCCGGTGAGAATAATCTTGGCACCGAGGGAGTGGGCCGTTTTGTTGGCCTTGGTCAGCATGCTGATCAGGCTGTTTTCCAGCTTCGAAAGGCAGTCGCCGCTGAATTCGATCGGATCCAGATTGAGCTCCATATTGAAGCGGGCCAGCTCGGTGGTGAAGTGGTCGTCATTCAGGTGGTCCAGCATATCCATCGCTTTCATAGCGGGCCGGAGCGAGTAGTCGATCAGGCAGTATTCCTGCTCAGCGCCGATGCGGCTGATGCCGGTCTCAAAAGCGTTTTGCTCCAGTAACTGCTCCAGTGCATCGAGATCGTTGAGCAGATGATCGGTAAACCGCTGTTTGGCCTTGCTGTCGGGCGACATTGGTTAAGTCTGATTGCGGCGCAGCGATGCGCCGGGTTCTCAAAATCTTAATTGATGTTCAACACAGAGGAATTTAACACAGAAATCGCTAACTGCAAGAATAATGGGTGATCGCAGGCTGCATCGGGCAAAAGAAAACCAGGGAAATAAGCAGGTAAAATTGTTAAATTTAGGGTGAAG
Organism: Balneolaceae bacterium; assembly: GCA_033722635.1. GTDB lineage: Bacteria > Bacteroidota > Rhodothermia > Balneolales > Balneolaceae > JAWVYR01. The sequence continues at coordinate 2,005 of JAWVYR010000340.1, forward strand.
AGCTGCCACCCTGATAATTGTTTATGGGGGTATATCCGGATCTTTTATATCTTTTTCTGAATCGACCCATTACCAAAAAGGAAACAGCCATGTTTTTCAAACAGATCTTCGAGGAGAAACTCGCCCAGTATGCCTATCTGATCGGCTGCCAGCAAACCGGTGAGGCGATCATCATCGATCCGATGAGAGATGTGGATCAATATTTCGAACTGGCAAGCAAACACCGGCTCCGCATCACAGCGGCTGCCGATACCCATATTCACGCCGATTACCTGACCGGCCTGCGCGAGCTGGCCGAACGGGGTGTGAGAGTATTAGCCTCCGATGAAGGGGATGAAGACTGGAAATATGAATGGCTTAAAGGAAGTGACTACGACTACCAGCTGTTACATGACGGGGATACCTTCGAGATTGGAAACATCAGCTTCACCGCACACCATACGCCCGGTCATACCCCGGAGCACCTGAGCTACACGGTTACCGACAGGGCGGGAGCGGACGGGCCGATGGGCATGCTTTCCGGTGATTTCGTCTTTGTGGGGGATCTCGGACGTCCGGATCTGCTTGAAACAGCCGCCGGACAGAAAGGGGTGATGGAATCGTCGGCGCGTACGCTCTACGAGTCGGTCAGGGAGTTCAGGAAGCTGCCCGAATATTTGCAGGTATGGCCGGCACACGGGGCGGGCAGCGCCTGCGGGAAAACGCTGGGTTCGGTACCGGAGACCACCGTGGGCTACGAACTTCGTTTCAACCCGTCG
>JAWVYR010000341.1:0-2762 GCA_033722635.1 Balneolaceae bacterium
CCAGCACAGCACCGCTCACGGCAATGTGAATGGATTTGAAATTGAAAACTGCTCGCATGTCACCGCCTTCAACAATACAGGCTACAACAACACGGCGGGCATGCTGGTGGTACTGCTTCCCGGTTTGGCCGTCAAGGTATCCTCCGACATCGAGATCGTGCACAACCGGTTTTTCAACAACAACCTAGCCAACTTTGCCGACCCGGACGATATCGCGGCAGCGGTTCCGAAAGGGTCGGGTATTCTTGTGGTAGGCACCGACAACACCCGGGTGATGCAGAACACCGTTACAGGCAACGATTTTGTGGGGATCGGGGTGGGCAGCACCCTGCTCCTCTCGGCGCTGGCCGGAATTCCCCCCGAGGTTATCCTGGCCGATATAGAGCCTGATCCGGATGGTGCCGAGATCCGGCACAACAAGGTGGTGAACAACGGAACCAACCCGCCGCCGCTGCCACCTCCACTGACGGGACTTGGAGCCGACCTGTTCTGGGACGGTTCTGGCACCGACAACTGCTGGGACAAAAATATATTTAATACCTCCATACCGGCCGATTTGCCCTCCTGCACGCCGGGCGGTTCCTGACCGGATTGTTATTTGATGAACTGACAGATAAGGCAGGGTATTCTATCAAGAGAGCGGGTGCCGGACCATTCGAATCGTCCGGCACCTTTTTTATTTACCTACGACTCAACTGGCCAATCGATTTGGTCGGACGAATATAAATCCTTATTCGCGGTCAGCTTTTTCTTTCTCTTCCAACAGCTCGGGGTATTTGAACCAATTCTCGACCTCATCCGGTCCCGCTGGTCCGATCTTCCCTTTCACAGATTCGAGAAGTTCGACGGGATCAAATAGGATGCCGTTTTTTATTACTAAATCCACATTCCTGGTATGTGTTATATCCTCCAGCGGGTTGCCCTCCACCACAAAACAATCCGCCAGCTTCCCCGCCTCGATCGATCCCAGGATATCCCCTTTTCCCAGGGCTTCCGCGCTGTTGAGGGTGGCGATCCGAAGCACCCCGGCCGGAGGGATGCCGGCCAGCACCATCGTGTGCATCTCGCGGTGGGCCCCGAAACCGGCCAGGAACCGGCCGTGGCTGGGGGCGTCGGTTCCCAGGGTGACCAGATCCTCTCCACCGGCATCGTAGAACGCCCTGGTGGTGCGGCGCATCGCCCCGTAGAGCCCATCCATCAGTTCGCTTTTTGAACGTTTCTTCTGTTCCACCAGCTTCTGCACGTAAGGAGTAAACAAGGATGGCTCATCCATCCAGTAGTCGAACCCCTCTTTGTCGGAAACCGTGGTGAAATAGACCGGTGCATTGATGGTGGCGTCGAAATAGACCCGGTGCTCGATGAAGTAATTCACCACTTCATGAAAATCGGTTGAGGTTGTATCCACCTTGTTCCAAACCGGGTAGGCACGCTTCTCCGGGTCCAGTACATGGCCGCCCAGGATATGTTCCACCCGGTCGATCCCCATGTCGATCGCCGTTTTGGAGTTGGTGGAGTTGCGATAACCGGAACCCAGGTGGCCGGTTACCCGCAGCCCATGCTGGTGAGCCCGCTCTATGAGGGCGCGCAGCTCATCAGGGTCGGCCCCCTTGGCCTTGAAACCGGCCACCCCCTTTCGCACCCAGTAGTCCACCTCTTCCTGGATCCGTTTTTCGGTCATCTTCTCCTCGCTCCATCCCGGTCGCGCCGATCCAAAATAGGGACCGGCCGGCCAGATACGGGGACCGATCTGCTGTCCGGTGTTGATCCGCTTCGCGGCAGCATGCTCCAAATGGGGATAGTACACCCCGGCGGGAAAAGTGGAGGTGACCCCGTTGGCCAGGTAGACGATAGCGTTATATTTGAACTCATCCACCCACCGCTGGTTTTCATGGCCAAACGCCTCCATCCGGTAGTGGGCGTGCAGGTCCACCAGCCCGGGCAAAAGGTAGCCATCGTCGTTAAGGATTAAGATGGTGAGATTGGCGGTGTCGGCCGGAAGATCGGCCGTTCCGACCTTCAGAAAGCGGCCGTTGTTGATGAGAATGCCTTCATTTTTAGCCATCCGACCATTTTCAACATCATAATAATGACCGCCCTTGATAAAGATCCGTTGTCCCTGGGCATGGATGTTAAGAACAAATATCAGCAGGAAAAAAAATAGGGAAAGTGGTTTTAAAATGAGTTGGGATTTGATCATTTTAAAAAAAGCTTGACTTGTTGCGGTATGTACGAGAGTAGGTAAATCCGGCGCCTGCTACATCACTCGCCGCCCGGCAAAATAGCGCATCGCCCAGTAGTTCTCCTCCAGGCTGCTCAGCATCACCCCCTGGGATGTAGAGGCGTGCAGAAATTCCCGATTGTCCACCATGATTCCCACATGCAAGTTTCTGCGACTGGTGCGGAAAAAAACCAGGTCGCCGGTTCTCAGGGAGGCTCTTCTGACCCCATCCCCCTTATTCAGCAGTTTGCGGGTATTCATCGGCATATCGATGCCGAAATAATCATCATAGATTACACTTACGAGGGAGGAACAGTCTACACCATTTTTCGTCGCTCCACCCAGCAGATAGGGCGTCCCTTGCCAGTCGCGATAGGCCTGCATAAGCGACTGGCGGGTCGCTTCATAATAGTTCACCTTCATCATTCTCGGAAGTTTTGGATCGCTTGAACCCGAATTCGACGGGGCGGTGGTACGCTGTGAAATACCACAGGCGGTGAGCAAACAGCCAACTACCAGAGCCAAAAGGAGTTTTTTCATGGGG
>JAWVYR010000342.1:0-2741 GCA_033722635.1 Balneolaceae bacterium
TCTTATGAGGATAAAACCTTCGAAAACTATGATCCACAAAATCCGGCTTCCGGAGCATTGGCGCTGCAGAACCTGATGCTGTTCAACAACGACGGGTGGAACACTGGAGATGACACCCGCTATGCCGGCTCCTATACCATCGAGGATCCCGGCTACCAGGATGCAGCCAACTTCGACTACCGACCGGGCAATGCCAACGCTGCCAACGGGGCCACACCGCCCAGCGACGGCTTTTTTGATACGGGAGCGACCTATTACGGTGCTTTTGATCCGTCGGCCGTAACCGCCTGGATATTCGACGGCAACTGGGTGCGAACAAGCGATAACTAACGGACTTAAGCCAATATCGAAATGCAAACACGATAGCTGCCTATCTGATACCAACTCCTTAGAAACGTCTCACAGCCGAATATTGTGAGGTGTGCTGATCACAGAGAGGGGCCAGGGGAACCGGCCCCTCTTTTTATATTCATGGAATTCGCCGGCAGGCGTACAGTTGTGAGAAGGTATTTTATTTTGCAGTGAATCTGTTTTTACGGGATATACGTAGTAATATTCTTGTAATCTTGAACGACGTCGGTAAGCCTTAAGCTGACTGGCATACTTTCCTTCCCACGTAACCTTTTGGCCTCCGGGCGATCAAATGACCGTAACAGGACCTGAATACTAAATAATCGCTATCTTTGTTATGTTATTGTTACATGGGAACCTTGGGGCTCTTCATGGCGTTTATACTCCCCGTTACAAAAACCAATTATCCTGAACGTGATATTTGTAAGCAGAAAAACACATTTTAATGCGGCACACCGGCTTCACAATCCGGAGAAATCGGACCAATGGAACCGGGATAAGTACGGGGTCTGCAACCATATAAACTGGCACGGGCACAATTACCAGCTGGAAGTGGTGGTTGCCGGTGAACCAAACCCGGAATCGGGATATCTCATCGATCTGTCGGATCTGAGGGATATCATCCAGACCCGCATTATCGACAAATGCGATCACAAAAATTTGAATATGGACGTTGATTTCCTTGAAGGCGTGATACCAACGACCGAAAACCTGGTAAAGCATATCTATCAGGAGCTCAGGGAACCTGTTGAGGAAGCCTGCGCGCCCGGCGGAAAGCTGTATGCCGTACGCCTGCAGGAGACCGATAGAAACAGCGCAGAATATTGTCCGTATCGGTTAAACGAAGAAATTTTAGCACCGTAAGATGAACAGCAAACGCATGATATCAACCAAATTGAACAGATACTACGATCCTACATTCAATGTGTCGGATGACTACCGGGCGAGCCTGCCCGACCTGCAGAACGGACCGGCTTCCACGATCGAGGGAGCTAATGTTCCGATTCAACAGGTGGGCATTTCCAACTTCAGGCTCCCGTTGAAGTATCCCCGCCCCGACGGCGAACTGGTGACTCTGGAAACATCTGTAGGCGGCTATGTCGGCCTTGAAGCGAATCGCAAGGGGATCAACATGAGCCGGATCATCCGCACCTTCTACGAGTTCAAAGATGATGTATTTCATCCCGACAAGCTGGAGGAGGTACTTAGGGCCTACAAAGACGACCTTGAAACGGAAACGGCTTACCTTCAGCTCTCCTTTAACTACCCGATGCTGCAGGAGAGTCTGCGATCGGGCCTGGAAGGGTACCAGTATTACAGCGTAGCCCTGGAGGGGACGATCGATGCCCAGGACCATTTCCGCAAATACATCCATCTCGATTTCGAATACAGCAGCGCCTGCCCCTGTTCATTTGAACTTGCCGAACATGCGCGCGAGAACCGGGACCTGGCGGCCATTCCGCACAGCCAGCGCAGCGTGGCCAACTTGACCGTGGAACTCGGAGATTCGATGCTGATCGAAGATCTTATCAACTGCTGCCGTGAAGCCCTGAATACCGAAACGCAGGTGATGGTGAAGCGTGAGGATGAGCAGGCCTTTGCGGAGCTCAACGCAGCCTACCAGAAGTTCGTGGAGGATGCAGCGCGCCTGCTCTATGATGGACTGAATGAGATGGAGCAGGTCAAGGATTTTGTGGTCCGCTGCATCCATATGGAGAGCCTGCATAGCCACGACGCGGTGAGCCGTATATGCAAAGGGGTGAAGGGGGGTCTTCGGTAGATACGAAGTACTCAATACCAACTCCCCTCATCGAGTAGCTCAGAATCTGAAAAAACCAACCCACTACACCCGGTGCCCTGCTCCGGGACAATCTAAACCGTCATCGCTTCCTCGATCAACCGCTTCTGTTCGGCCTCGTGAATCTTCTTCTGGCCGGTTGCCGGGGAGGCGGAAGCCTGCCGTCCGACATAGCTGAGTTGTTGACCATCCTGCAGTTCGTTGCTGATCCGGTTCGATACGAAGAACCAGGCACCCATATTCCGCGGTTCCTCCTGGCACCAGACGATATCTTTTACATGGTTGTAATCGTTGAGGATTTCCCGAATATCCTTGTCGGGGAACGGGTAAAACTGCTCGAGGCGAACCAGGGCGATATTGTCGATCTCATTATCCAGGCGGTGTTTGAGGAGGTCGTAATATACCTTGCCGGAACAGAGAATAAGCTTCTCCGCCTGTTCCCTGTCCGATAGATCCTGATCCCGAAGGGTGGGATGATAGCTTCCCTCTGCCAGCTCCTCGGCTTTGGAGGTGGCCATGGGGTGGCGCAACAGGCTTTTCGGCGACATGATGATCAGGGGCCTCTTGTCCTCCATCTTGGCCTGTTTACGCA
>JAWVYR010000343.1:0-2721 GCA_033722635.1 Balneolaceae bacterium
CCCAGCTTCAGTCTTACCGCGTCGTTGTCGACGAAGGAATTTTCCGTAAATCAGTTGGGGGTAAAGGCTCCGAGGGATCCGTCGGGAAGCAGCGTGCGTATAGCAGCGAGCTGGGTGGTTCCATCGGCGATCGCGGCATCCGCCACCTGTCCGACGGTCAGCAGTGCGTCGCCGTACACATTCACTCCGTCATAGACCCGGTTGCCGTTCCGCGAGGTTGCCCCACGCTCCGCGATACCGTTGACCGCAGGTCCCTGGTCGCGGAAATCCTGGGCCACGAAATCGACGGCGTCCAGGTAGGAAGCGGTGAACTTATAGGCGAACTTGTTGGAGATCGCATTGGCAAAGCGGATCTGGTAATCCTGGTAAAAACGGGGATTATCTTCCACATTGGAATCGATATGGTTGATCCCGGTCTTAACCATGGCCGACAGGCCCTGATATTCAAACGGACTCTTGCTTCTCAGCAGCAGAATGCCGTTTAATGCATTCGGGCCATATAGTGCGGAGGCGACCCCGGGAATCAGTTCCGCGCTTTCCAGATCCAGATCGGAGATACCTACCACATTACCTACCGGGAAATTGAGGCCGGGTGCCTGGTTATCGATACCGTCGATCAGCTGTACAAAACGGACATTTCCGTTGGAGTTGAAACCGCGGGTATTCACCGACTTGAAAGTGAGGCTCTGCGAGCTGAAATCCACCCCTTTCAGGTTGGCCAGCGATTCGTAGAAGGAGGGGGAGGGCGCTTGCTGAACACCGATTACATCGATCTTTTCGATCGCCACCGGGGATTCCAGCAGGGTCTCTTCGACCCGAGAAGCGGAAACCACAACCTCTTCGCCCAGTATCGGCGACTCGGAGAGTTCGACGGTCAGTCCGGTGGTATTGTTCTGGGTGATATCCACCTCTCTGGTTGTAAAGCCAACCATGGAGAAAACCAGCGTAAGCGGGGGATCCTGGCGCACCGTCAGGCTGAAACTGCCGTCGGGATTGGTGGAGGTCCCCGCTACCTTTCCTTTCACTTTGATGTTTACACCAACGAGTGGCTCTCCTGTATCTGCCTCCAATACCGTTCCGGATATCGTGGTATCAAAGAGATCCGCGGGAGCATGAGCGGCCGTGCCGGAGGCTGACCATAACAAAAGACATAAACCGGGAATTAAAATTCGTGTTAAACACCGATGTATCAGCTTATTCATAAATATGTGATTTTGATGAGGTGATGGATCAGTTTGAAACGTTCTCTCCGTTTGCTCAAATCTTGTTATAATAGGTTAACAGTTGCGATTTGGCACTAAAATAATATTCTATTTCAACTAAACTCACAATCTTTTTCTTATAAGGCCAATCTCAGGATTCGCCCTTTGAGCTAAATAAATAAAAAAAATTGACCCCAAAAATTTAAAAATTAATACCCTGAATCTGTATAGCTGTTAAATACTAAGAAAATAAATGGTATCGAATTATAAAAATCTGTCAGGAGCAAGGCTGATTAATCACGAAAACTGATTGTGATTCTTTATATTTAACGGAATTTTAAATGGATATCATGGCAAAGCGATGGGAAGATGAGCTGGTTTGAGGAATGGTTCGACAGTCCGCTGTATGAAAAGCTATATGCCAACAGGGACGAGCATGAAGCGGAACAACTGGTTGCATTGCTTCAGCGAACCCTCGAACTGAACCGTTGTTCCAGGATCCTCGATCTGGGATGCGGAAGGGGCCGCCATGCGATCAGCCTGGCTAAACTGGGATACCGGGTTAAGGGGATCGATCTCTCCGAAAACGCCATCCGGAAGGCAAGGAAGAAAGCCCGGGAAGCGGAGCTGGAAAATGCGGCCTTTGAGGTTCGGGACATGAGAAACCCGCTGCCGGAAACCTTTGATGCCATAGTGAATCTCTTCACCACCTTCGGATACTTTGAAGAGGACCGTGAAAACAAGCGGGTGCTCGACAGCGTGGTGAAGATGCTGAAGCCGGGGGGCGTCTTTGTGCTGGATTATCTGAATGCCCTACAGGTAAAGGAATCCTACCGGCCCGGAGACCGGGGTACTTTTCAGGGAATCGATTATACTATACGAAGATTCATAAGCAACAACGCCATCCACAAGCAGATCACCTTCACGGGCGACAGGTTGGATGAGCCGAGAACCTACATCGAGCATGTCAAACTGTACGACAGGGAGTGGTTCCACGAGCAGTTTGAGATACGCAACCTGGAGATCGATCATTACTGCGGGGATTACGAGGGCAACCCTTATGACCCGGAGAAGAGCAGCCGATTGATCATCATCAGCCATTTGAGGGAATGAGGTTGGATCATTGGTCGAAGGTGAAATGAAACTTTTTGACGCAAAAAAAATTCCCTCCTTGGGGAGGGTGGGCCGTTCCGCGGCTTGGCGGAACGGGTCGGGAGGTGTAAACCATGATATTTCCCAACCATCAAATCTAGATGGATCCACCTCATTGGATTGTCATTGCATTCAGATAGCATAAATTAAACTATCTAATTTTTTCACTTTTCACTTTTCACTTTTCACTTCTTACCTATCATAACACCGTCTCGGGAAAGACCTCCTCAGCTCCATGGGGTGGTCGTTCCAGGGTATAGGTCTCAAAATAAAACTGCCGCTCCGAACGAACCCTTTTTCCGTTGATGCTGAAGAATCGAAAATGATCTCCCAAAAGTGGTTTGATAGCATAAAAAAGCCGGTCGTA
>JAWVYR010000344.1:0-2721 GCA_033722635.1 Balneolaceae bacterium
GTCTTCTGAGGGTCACGTTATTGGATCACGCCCTCTTTCACCGCTAGGTCGTATATCGACTGGTGCAGATCGCTGTCCTCGATCTCACCGCGCTCTATCAGTTCCTCCACCTCGTCCGCTCTAAGCAGCAGAATACACCCCATCCTGTTCAACTCATCGTCAAATTTCCGGGGATCGGTCAGCGAGAGTTTTTTCAAGTCGATGCCGTCGGGACTCTTTTTCAGGTTGACCAGTGCGTAAAATTTGTCGGAGGCATTTTCGCCGAATCCGAAGACTTCAAGCTTGGTATCTTTTTTATCGATCATAGGGCTGAATAGTTAAGTTTCATGAAACTCATAATACCTATTTGTACCGTTCCAAAAAATCCCGCGCCTTGATCAGTTCCACCACTTCGTCGTTTTGACGATCGATGATGGCCACCTGGAAGAGGCTGATTATCGCCTGATCCTCGATACAGGAGATCGTCTCTTCAATCGTTTCGCACTCCTCCTTTTCGCTGACCAGGTCGTTTACTCCCTGAACCACAAACCGGTAATCTGCCCCGGTAGACGAACGCTGGCTTCTAACCTCGGGCTCATCAAAATACTCTCTAAGTGCTTTCTCGGTGACATACCACTTTACGCCGAGTTTCCTGGCTCGTATTCTGCCCTCCCGGAGGTAGGCACGAATCGTCATTTTGCTCATACCCAGTCTTTCATGCAGGTCGTCTACCGAATAGAGCGTCAAATTGCCGATCTGTTTAGGCATGGCACAAAACCGGTTCTTTAGCAGCTTTTTCGTCTCAATTCAGTTGTGTTGAGTTCTAATTATAAGCAAGTATTAAATATTTATAAAACACATATTAATTATATATTAGCTATATATTACTCACCCAAATACAAATTAACTTGTTCCGTATAGGTCGAACTCCTTATATTGATAACAGTTACTTAGAAAAAAGGCCTCAACCGAGGGCCTTTTTTTATTTTCCCGCCTTCCCGATTCCACGTATCTTCCCAAGGATCATATTAATCTACTCCCTATTTACTCATGCATGACCAATCCAAAGTGCGGGAGCATCTGCTGGAACAGCTCAGGGGCAAAAACGCACATATCGATCTACAGCGAGCGGTCAAAGATATCCCCTTTAAGGATATCGGAAGGAGGCCGCAGGGACTTCCCTACTCTGTTTGGGAGCAGGTGGAACATATCCGGATATCGCAATACGACATCGTCCAGTTTTCTCTCGATCCTGAATATGACTCTCCTTCATGGCCCGAGGGTTACTGGCCGGCCAACGCGAGTCCCCCAAGCCAGGAACGTTGGGAGGAAGCGCTTCAGGCGATAGAGGAGGATCACAGAAGGATGATTGAACTGGTCGAGGACTCAGACAATGATCTTTTCAAGCCGTTTCCCCACGGCGACGGGCAGACACTCTTCAGGGAGGCGATGCTGATCGTTGATCACAACGCCTATCATGTCGGACAGATCGTCGTGATCAGGCGATTGCTTGGAAATTGGTAATTGTTACTTTTAAAAAGATAGGGGAGAAACGATAAACGGCATTTTGCAGTTATTCGTCTCTGATGAAAGAAGAACTCATTCGTTTTATAAAACAGGCCCCGCTGGGGTACCTGCTGCTTACTTCACTTATCCTTCTGGGTGCGGCATTCGGTCTCTTCGAGATATTTGAACGGACGATCCTGACCGAGACCCCGGAGCGTACCATGCGGTGGCTCTATCTTAGCCGGGGGATACTTTCCTCGCTCATGCTGATGATCTGGGCTGCATGGACCGTGTACAATTACCGCGAGCTGTATGAGGAAAAGCTGGAGGCCACCGAGGAACGATACAAAAATATCATCGAAAACTCGGCGGATGCCATTCTGACCTTCGATGACGATTATATCATACGGTCGTGGAACAGTGGCGCCGAGGATGTATTGGGATGGAAACGCGAAGAAATTATCGGCAGGCCTATTCAAACCATCATCCCGGATGATCTGCTTAAGAACCAAGAGCTGGAATGCATAGAGCAGGGTATGCAGTACCGGGGATTCGTGCGCAACTACGAGACCGAGCGACTTCACAAGGATGGGAACCTGGTGATGGTTAACCTGACTGAATCCTTTATCCGGAATGAAGACGACGAAATCATCGGTAGATCACAGATACTGAGGGATCTCTCCGAACTTAAGATGCGGGAGGAGCAGGTTCGTCATTCCGAGCGGCTCGCCGCCGTCGGCCATATGGCTGCAGGAGTGGCTCATGAGATCGGCAATCCGCTGACCGCCATTTCATCGCTCGCCCAGCTGAGCCAGCGAAAAACCGACGAACCCCTCACACGGGAGCTCACCGGAAAGATCAGGGATCATATACAGCGGATCGACAAGATCGTTCGGGACCTGGTCGATTTTTCACGTCCTTCAAGCCTGGAATCGGAGCTCACACAGGTCAATGAAATTATTGAATCGGCTGTCGGTCTCTTGCAACATGATGCGCGTTGCCGCGATGTGGAATTCGATCTTAAACTGGCCGACAATCTGCCCAGGGTACGGTGTGTGCCCGATCATCTTCACCAGGTATTTGTCAACCTGTTCCTCAATGCGGTGGATGCCATGAAAGAAAACGATGAACCCAGGATTACCGTGAAGACCGACCGGGTCGGCAGCCAGGTACATGTCGAGGTGACCGATCGGGGTATGGGGATCAAGGAGCAGTACCAGTCCCGCATATTCGAAC
>JAWVYR010000345.1:0-2721 GCA_033722635.1 Balneolaceae bacterium
AATGGCCCAATGCCGGAGTGGACCGCAACCGGCTGCTGGTGGGACCGAATCCGCGCTGGAAACCGGGCATCGATTATGAGATACGGGTCTGGAATCCCTTTTTCGAAGATTACCGGTCGATCAAACCGACCATATGGCATCCCCGCGACCTGGGGGCTCTCAATATCACCCTCACCGACACCACGGATACCCGGAAGCATCGTTTGCGTGTTGTCAGCGCCGTACGGGGCGTTATCGCCGACACGTTATTCAGCCGATCTGTTGAAGTTGAGAGTATCCCTCCGCTGAACTACAAACTGATCGTATTCTATGATGCCAATGGAAACGGCATGTGGGATCACGGTACGGTGGATCCCTTTAGGCCGCCCGAACCCTATTTCATCCAAACCAACGTACCGGTTGAAAAGCGGTTCACCTCCGATGTCACAATTGATCTGTAGGGGAGAAGAAATGGCTGTGGCAAGGAGAACGGCTGCGTTCATAATCTGGAACTTACGGTGACGTTAATAATCCGTACTCTCCGTAAATTTTCGTACATTTATATCAGGATAAATCGATAAAAACCTTCAGCAAGGATCATGGCAGATAAATCTGTTACGGCTAAAACAGACAAGGCAAAATCATCACAACAAAGCGGACGCTCGGGATCCGAGGTGTATGAAACCACCCACAAGGTTCGGTTTGTGACTGCAGCAAGCCTGTTCGACGGACATGATGCCAGCATCAATATCATGAGGCGCATTCTGCAGAGCAGCGGAGCGGAAGTGATCCATCTGGGCCACAACCGGTCGGTCCGGGAAATCGTGGATTGCGCCATCCAGGAGGATGTACAGGGCATCGCGGTCAGTTCCTACCAGGGCGGGCATATGGAATATTTCAAGTATATGGTGGATCTGCTCGAGGAGAAAAAGGCTTCCCATATTAAGGTGTTCGGCGGGGGAGGCGGTGTGATTGTCGAGGAGGAGATCAGCGAGCTGCATGACTATGGGGTCACCCGCATCTTTTCGGTGGAAGATGGCAGCAAGATGGGGCTGCAGGGGATGATCAACTTTATGTTGGAGGAGTGCGATTTCAACACCCTGGATCTTGAAGAGGTGGATCCGCACAGGATTTTTGAAAAAGACCATCTGGCGATCGGTCGATGTATTTCGGCCATAGAGAACGGCCAGGATGATGTGATAACCCTCGACAACGGTACCTTAAGGGATGGAAATGGGAAAGTCCTTGAACCCGCCAAGAACGGTCGTCCGGTTCCGTTGGTTGGGATCACCGGGACCGGGGGATCCGGCAAGAGTTCGCTGACCGATGAGCTGGTTCGCCGATTCCGCAACGAATTTGACGACCTGAATATCGCCATCATCTCGATCGATCCCTCGAAGGTGAGAACCGGCGGGGCCTTGCTGGGAGACCGCATCCGGATGAACAGCATCGACAGTGAACGTGTATATATGCGGAGCCTGGCTACACGGGCGAACAACCGGGCTACCAGTGAGGCAGTTCAGGGAGCGATCGCCATCTGCAAGACCGCAGGATTTGAGATGATCCTGGTGGAAACCAGCGGCATCGGCCAGAGCGATACGGAGATCGTGGAGATATCAGACATTCCGATCTATGTGATGACCAGCGAGTATGGAGCCGCCACCCAGCTTGAAAAGATCAATATGCTGGAACTGGCGGATTTTGTGGTGCTCAACAAGTTTGAGAAGAAGGGTTCTCAGGATGCCCTGCGGGATGTGAGAAAACAGATGCAGCGTAACCGTGGCGCCTGGGATGCAAAACCGGAGGAGATGCCTGTATACCCAACCATTGCCGCCCATTTCAACGATAAAGGGGTGAACCACCTGTTCAGCGCCCTGGTCGGGGCCATTAACGGTCGCTACGAGCTCAATTGGGAGCCGAAAATCCATACCGATCCGGAGCCGGCCGAGGATATTCAGATGCAGTCGATCATTCCCGGACAACGGCAGCGATATCTGTCAGAAATATCGGAGACGCTGCGAAACTACCACCAGTGGGTGGAAGAGCAGGCGGAATATGCGAGCAAGCTCGAGCAGGTGGAAGGTACGCTGGAACAGTTCGACAGCTGGAACCCGGAGAACAGGGAGGCGTTCACCGAGAAGCTGGAAAAGATGCGGGAACACTGGCTGAGCAAGCTGGATTCACTGCCTCAAAAAATCCTCGAACAGTGGGATGAAACTTTTAAACGGTATCGACAGGAGACGGTCGAGGTTGAAATCAGGGATCGGACGATCGAGAATGAGATGTTCCGTGAATCACTGAGCGGGCTCCAGATCCCGAGGGTAGCGCTGCCAAAAACCGATCACAAGGGAGAGCAGCTTAAATTCGCGCTCAAGGAAAACCTGCCCGGCTACTATCCATTTACAGCGGGCGTATTTCCCTTCAAACGGGAGACGGAGGATCCGACCCGGATGTTTGCCGGTGAGGGGACTCCCGAGCGAACCAACCGGCGTTTTCACTATCTCAGTGAAGGGATGCCGGCAGCCCGCCTCTCCACCGCATTCGACTCGGTGACGCTCTATGGGGAGGATCCCGATTATCAACCCGATATCTACGGCAAGGTGGGCAATTCCGGAGTCAGTATATGTACCCTGGATGATATGAAGAAGCTCTATTCCGGATTTGAACTGACCTCTTCCAAAACTTCGGTATCGATGACCATCAATGGGCCGGCGCCGATGATCCTTGCGATGTTCATGAACA
>JAWVYR010000346.1:0-2691 GCA_033722635.1 Balneolaceae bacterium
AAGAGTGGCATCCGGAGATCCCGAAAGGGAATCAAGATGCATCGTGTTGGGAAAGCTTTCCTGGGCGTTCATAATCGTAGTACCCAGCAGGATCATAAAAAGGGTAACAAATATATTCCTAAACATCTCATTGAGTTTTATTGGGAGTATATGTCATATATAAAGGTATTTTAAATAATTACGCAATGAGATGCATGAAGGTTGCCGATCCCAGGAAATTTTAATCGGCATTGGTAGACAGGCCGGACTCCCGGCCGGCAAGCGTAATAGTCAACTCTATGTATTTATCGACAAAATTCCGGGCTGCAAACTTTGATTTTCCAAAACCGCCCCGGTAGGCGATACCCCAGTCGAATCGGTTGATTCGGAACCGGCTGATGTACCATGATTTTGACTCGGTTGAAAGAGCGGGTATTGTAATTCCGTTGGTCACTCCCCGGATGGTCAGGTTACCGCTCACCATCAAGCTGTCTGATCGTATATAGGTGATATCGGTAAAACGAAAAGATGCGGTGGGGTAGTCCTCCACACTGAAAAACACCTCATCCTCCAGGTGACCGGTCAGTATACGGATCGGCTCCGGCTGGTCGGGCGGAATATCGGTAATGCCGATATCGGTCATGTCTGCCTGAATGAATCCCCCGGTCAACCGGGATCCATCCTTCAGCAGATACCCTTTTTGAATGGGCACGATACCGGTGTGCATTCCCCGCCCCCATAATTTGGTACCTTTCCAGGCGATTTCGGAGTGAGGGTGGTCCAGCATTACCGTGTCACCGTTTACCGGGTCGGATGCAGGCTGAAATGGTTCATTCGATTCGGCTATATAGGCATCCGAATAATAATCACCGGTACAACCTGCACCAACCAGCAAAAGTGCAAAACCCAGGTATTTAACCATGCTATTCATAGTTCGGAATGTTTTTGCCTAGAATGATATCACGTTTAGCAAGCAGTAAATCGCCTTTCTTTTTCAATTTGACCACACCGGAGCCTCCTCTGTTTTCCTTGTTTTCTTTATATCTTCCGGTCACGCGCGGATCGCTCTCGAACACAATGTCGTCGATGTAGTAGAATTTGCCATCGGGTTCCAGGATCGTGGGATGGATATGGGCAGGCCCGGTACCGTAGAAGCCTGGCTTGCGTGTATAAAAGGTATATCTTCCGCTGCTGTCGGTTTTGATCCAACCCCGCAGATAACCATGCCGGCGGCCCCATCCGGTTTCATCGCCCCGAGTGGGATAGACGCCTTCCTCATTGGTATGGTGGATATAGAGAATGACATTCGGTGCCGGCGACTTTCCGTCCGGTTTATAAATCGTGCCGGTCACTTTCAGCCGTGTTTCGGCGTTTTCAAATCCCGGCAGGGTATCGACCGGCGTCAGTTTTTGATCGCCGTACTCAAATACCGCTTCGCATCCCTCGCAGGGTCCGCCGACCAGGCGGTTTTGAGCATACACAAAACCAGGCACTATTAAGATGATTAATATCAGGAGATTTTTGTTCATCTGACGTACTATTTGGGTTGTGGTTATATTTTTAAAATCGGAATCATTATATAAAATTTGAGCAGTGTAAAATCGGTCTTGCTTCGGAAAGAAGGGCAGATCGGTCAGACGGCGTACTGGATAGCATGGATGGTGTTGAGAGATCTCTGATCGCTGTTCATGTGATCTGGCCTGTTGTTCGTCGCATTGCTGTTGAATAAGCACGCCAACCTCTATTTTAGGAGGGATTACATCACTGAATTGAAAGTGTCATGGAGCTGAAAAAGTACTATAATTCCAAAACCCGGGTGTTCTGGCATATCGCCTTCTGGGTGGTACTGGTGCTGTATCACAGCATTATATACAGCATCGGCTCCGGCAACTTTGTTTCCGAGCTGGTATGGGAGGGGATCTCCCTTCCCGTAAAAATGGGCGCGACCTATTTTACACTTTATTTTTTGCTGCCGCAGTTTTTCATGAACCGAAAATTTGTCCGGTTTCTCCTGTACCTGGTGGCAGCATTGTTGGTGGCGGCTTTTTTACAACGCGCTTCTGAATACATCATCTATACCAATTATATCAACCCCTTTGATACCGGTGAGGTGCTGTTCTATCCATCAAAGGTGCTGAAGGCGGTTATCGGGATCTATCCCGTGGTGGCCCTGGCGGCATTTATCAAGATCGGCAAACACTGGTACGAACAGGATCTTGAATCGCGACAGCTGCAGAAAGACAAACTGGAGGCGGAGCTGAAGTTCCTGCGGTCGCAGATTCATCCCCATTTTCTTTTCAATACATTGAATAACCTCTATGCCTTAACGCTCAAAAAATCGGAAGAGGCTCCGGAAGTGGTGCTCAGGCTCTCCGACCTGCTAAACTATATGTTGTACGAAGGGGCCGAGTGGACTGTGCCGCTTCGGAAAGAGCTTGAGCTGATTGAATCCTACATCTCGTTGGAAAAGATACGGTACGGTAATCGTCTGAATGTATCTTTTCGGGTGCATGGAGAGATTGAGCAGGAGGTGATACCACCGATGCTTCTGCTGCCGTTCGTAGAGAACAGCTTCAAACACGGTATCAGCCAGGAGTTGGACAGGGTGGAGGTGACCGTTGACGCTGAAATTAAGAACAGCCGTTTTCATTTTACGGTGATCAACGATAAAGGTGAAAATCAGGATGGGCCGGATGTAGCCGGCTACCGGGA
>JAWVYR010000347.1:0-2651 GCA_033722635.1 Balneolaceae bacterium
CGGCCCGGTAAAGTGGATGCCGAAAAGGCGGAAGCGATGGGTATCAGCGAAGATTGGCAGTACAAGGATCTCAAAGCCGGCAAAGATGTGGAATTGGAGGATGGCACCGTGGTGAAATCCTCTGATATCGTGGGTCATCCGCGTCCCGGCGACAGCGTGGCCTATATCACCGACACCCGGTACTGTCCCAATTCGGTCAAGCTGGCGATGAATACCAATGTGCTGCTGCACGAGGCGACATTCAGCAACAAGCTGTCAGACAAGGCCGATGAGACCGGTCATTCCACGCCGAAAGATGCGGCACGGGTGGCCAACGAGGCAAAGACCAAGCTATTGGTCATCACCCATTTCTCGGCCCGCTACACCAACCAGTATGTGCTGCTTCGGGAAGCTCGAGATGAGTTCTTTCCTGCCTGGGTGGCCACCGAACTGCGGCCGATTTTCACCGATCCGGCGCACGAAAAAGGGATCATCCAGCCCAAGGTATACCTGAAGGAAATCAACCAGGGTGGCGGATCCGGCAAGAAGAACCAGGGTAAAGGCAAGAAAAAGAAGCGGTTCCGCAAACGTAAAAGCCGCGGTGACAGCAACGACAGCCGCAAGCGACGCAGCCGCAGTGACAGCAGCAACAGCCGCAAGCGCCGAAGCCGAAACGATTCAAAAAGTTCGGATTCAGGCAACGGAGGCAATAGCAACAGCAACCAGCGGAAACCGAAACAGATCACCCCGCGCACGCCGTTCGACGACTTCGACCGGTTTTAACATAATCCGCTGCTGTGAGGACTGAAACGAGCAACAAAGCCGTCGATACGGAACTGCTTCGACGGCTTTATTATTTTATCGAGCCCTACAAATGGTATGTGGTGCTCGGCTTTGTGCTAACGCTGGGTGCCGCCTACCTGGGCACAATTCGTCCCTATCTCACCAAGATTGCGGTCGACGATTACATCGCCAACAACGACTTCGAAGGGCTGCTCTATATCATCCTGTTGCTGGCGGCCGCCTTGTTCGGTGAATTTATTATCCTGGTGGCCAACACCTATCTGACGCGCTGGTTCGGGCAGGGGACCCTTTACAGCCTCAGGAATGCGGTATTTCAAAAGATCCAGTCGCTCCACGTTCAGTTTTTCGATAAAAATCCGATCGGGCGGCTGATCACCCGCACCACCAGCGATATCGAAGCACTTAACGATTTGCTGAGCGATGGGGTAGTGAATATCCTTGGGGATATGTTCAGGATCTTTTTCATTCTCTATTTCATGATCGGCCTCAACTGGGAGCTCACCCTGGTGGCTGTTTCGGTACTTCCGCTGCTCTTTTATGCCACCTTCCTGTTCAAGGCAAAAGTGCGGGTGGCCTTCCTGAATGTCCGTGACCAGATATCCCGGCTCAACTCCTTCATGCAGGAGCATATCAACGGGATGGCGATCGTCAAGCTGTTCAACAGGGAGGAGGCGGAGAAAGATAAGTATCGCGATATCAATGAGGATCACAAGCAGGCTCATATCGATACGATTTTCTACTTTGCCATATTCTGGCCGGCCGTCGAGGTGATCGCCAGCCTGGCCGTGGCCCTGGTGATCTGGTACGGCGGCGGACGAGCGCTGATGGGGGAGGTGACCTTCGGCGTGCTGCTTGCCTTCGTACAATATGTCCGCCAGTTCTTCCGGCCGATACAGGGATTGTCGGAAAAATTCAATGTGTTGCAATCCGCACTGGCTTCCTCCGAACGGCTTTTCAGCATCCTGGATACTCCCAACCAGATAACCGATCCTGATAAACCCAAGCAGATCGAGGAGCCGAAAGGTTATATCGAATTCAGGAATGTGTGGTTCAACTACACCGAAGATGAGGATGTCCTGAAGGATGTCTCCTTTGAAGCCGATCCCGGCGAAACCGTTGCAATCGTGGGAGCAACCGGGGCCGGGAAAACCACCATTATCAACCTGCTGCTGCGTTTTTATGACGTGGAGAAAGGGTCTATACGGATCGACGGCGTGGATATCCGGGATCTGAAATTGGAGGATCTGCGCAAGCATTTTTCCCTGGTCATGCAGGACAACACCCTGTTCTCCGGCACGGTGATGGAAAATATTACGCTGGGCCAACCCGGCATCACCAGGGAGAAGGTGGTCAAGGCCGCGAAGGAGGTGCAGGCCCACCAATTTATAAAAAAGCTGCCGGGGCAGTATCAGTACGAATTGAGTGAACGGGGGGGATCGCTCTCGATGGGCCAGCGGCAGCTGATCTGTTTTGTCCGTGCGATGGTTTTCGATCCCAAGATCCTGATTTTGGATGAAGCCACATCCAGCGTCGACTCGGAAACCGAAGCGCTGGTTAATGAAGCCAGCAACCGGATGATGAAGGGGCATACCTCCATCGTGATAGCACACCGGCTCTCGACCATACAGGGGGCCGACAAGATCCTGGTTATGCACAAGGGTGAGATCCGGGAAGTGGGTACCCATCAACAGCTATTGAAGAAGCAGGATGGCATATACCGCAGGTTGTATGAGCTGCAATACAAGGATCAGATGCTTCCGGAGGCCAAAAGTGCCTGATATCCTTGGAACCGGGGATTGCCTCTTCAGGGTACCCGAAGCAAAACGGTCGGATGCGGGAAATACGTAGGTAATAATAGGGATCCCACC
>JAWVYR010000348.1:0-2644 GCA_033722635.1 Balneolaceae bacterium
ATCGGCGACACGCTTACCTTCGACGTGCAGGGTGTTCCGATAGAAACCTATGTCTCGAGCATCCGCCAGGTTGATTTCCAGCGAGTGCAGCCCAACTTCTTCATGCTCTTTCCGGCCGGTGTGCTGGAACAGGCCCCGCAGATCTTTGTGACGGTAACCCGCACTCCCAGTCGGGAGATCTCTGCCAACATACAAGAGGCGGTGGTGAGCGACTATCCCAACGTATCGGCGATCGATGTGAGCCTGATACTACAGACGATCAACAGTTTTATCGACAAGATCTCGTTTGGCATTCAATTTATGGCGCTCTTCAGCATCATCACCGGGCTGATTGTACTGGCCAGTTCGGTGGCGACCAGCCGCTACCAGCGGATGAGGGAAAGCGTATTACTCAGGACCCTCGGTGCCAGTAAAAAACAGATCATCAAGATTCTGTCGGTGGAGTACTTTTTCCTGGGCGTATTGGCTTCACTCACCGGCCTGATCCTATCGGTAGGCTCCACCTGGCTGCTGGGCTATTTCTACTTCGATTTAACCTTTGTCCCGAACCTCTGGGTAATTGTGGCGGGTACGATCATCATCGCCTCCCTGACGGTGGCCATCGGTATGATAAACAGCCGAAGCATCTACCAGCGCACCCCCCTGGAAGTGCTGCGGGCGGAGGCGACGTAAGGTGTGGAGTGGAACCCACCTACGCCAAAGTTAAGCCACCGTAGCTACCAGCAGAGATGGGCTTCGGTGGGCAAGCGTGAAAGGTGAAACGTCAAACGTGAAACGTAAAATCTAAATCCCTGCCTACTGCCCCTGCCTACTACCCCTGCCTCCTGCCCCTGCCTCCTGCCAACTGCCATCTCAGTACGTTCTCCGCGTACACTGCGGTTAAATTATTCTGAAATTCCGAATTTACTCCTTCTCTTCCATCCCGAGCGTTTCCCCGCCCACCAGGTTCACATCGATCGGGTCGGAAGCGGAACCGGCATAGAGCGAGACATGCGGGAAGGGAATCTCGATGCCCACCTCGTCGAACTTGGCTTTGATCTCCTCCTGCAAGGTATTTTTCAGCTTGATCCACTCTTTTATAGGGGCCCAGACCAGGAAGAGCAGATCGATCGAGGAGGTGCCGAAGGCATCAAAGATGATCAACGGTTCAGGTTCCCTGAGGGCGAACTCATTGTTTTCCGCCACCTCCTTCAGTACGTCGCGAACCCGGCCGATATTTTCCTTATAGGCCACCGACACCTTTGCATTAAAGCGCCGGATCTGAAACCGGGTTACATTGGTCACCTCTGTCTTGATGATGGTCTCGTTGGGAATGCGCACGAATTGATTGTCGAAGGTGCGGATCTTGACCGACAGGGTATCGATCGAAAGCACAACCCCCGTAGTACCGCTCACGGTGATGATATCATCCACCTTGAAGGGTTGCTCCGCTATCAGGAACAAGCCGCTGATGATATTGGAGACACTGGTCTGCGATGCGAATCCCAGGGCCACACCCAAGATTCCGGCGGCTCCCAGCAGCGGGGCCAGACTCAATCCGAGCTGTCCCATGATCATCACAACCACGATCGAGAGGCCGGAGTAAAAGACCACCTTGCCTGCCAGCATCCCGTAGTGGGTCGCATATTTCTTGCCGATAAATCGCCTCGCCCATCTTCTCAAAATGAATATAACGGGCAACCCAATCACAAGTGTCAATCCGATCTTGGTCAGGGTGGCAAACAGTTCGGGGGTCATATATCTCTGTATGTCTAAATCGCTAAACAGTTCCATATCTGTCTCCTCCTATCGCCCCAGAAACGGGGTTTCATCAATAATTTTTTTAAAGGTGCGGGTAGCCAGGCTTTGGCTCACCTCTTTTCTCGGCTTGCTCAAGAGCTCACTTTTCTTTACCCCTTCCGGCAGTTTACCTGTCATGTTGATATCGCTCAACTGTTCCTCGCCGTGATACACGATGTTGGTTTCACCAGCCCAAAGTTCATTTTTCGAATGATAGATGCTCAGGCGCTCCACCCGGTAGCAGAATTTCACGAAGTCGAGATCCTGATCCGCCCGGTTGTTGATCTTTATCGGGCAGTTTACCAGGTGAGGCTTCTGTTCCGCCTCCGCCAGCGACCGGCGGGCCTTGGTGGTCGACCAGTAACAGAGCTCTCCCTCCAGGGGAGTGCCGAACCAAGTTCGTGAAAGGGATACAGTAGGAATTTCCGTCAGGATATAGTCACCCGACTTATCTGAAATTCTGACCCAGATCGGAACCCGGGTAAATATCTGAATCTTGTTGTTCGGTGTGACTCTAAGCGGAAATTCGGAACTGATGACGATCGGCAGATCCTGGAAAACAGGGGCCAGTTTCAATTCATTTTGCTCCTTTTTCAAGGCCCACCTCGACCACTCCAGGTCTTCGGGTGGTACCGAACTGGGTTGGTATTGATCCGGCAGGTTTTCACTGTGCCGATGTCCCAACCATATCTCATCACCTTTCTTTTGGATCCAAATATGTAGTGGTCCGACGGTGTGACAAATCGTTTTGTCCACATCCAGAGACTTAATGCCCCAGTTGAATTCACTCATTTGACTGATACCTGATATGGCGTTTGACTAAGAAATACTGAAAATAACGGTCGTTGCTTCCAGATACAAAAAT
>JAWVYR010000349.1:0-2589 GCA_033722635.1 Balneolaceae bacterium
GACGGAGTAGATCCGGTAGTCGGAATAAAACCGGTTTATAGCTCGATCTGGGTACCGATTTCCACCACCCGCTCCGATGGTATATTGAAATAGGATGCAGCCCGCTGAGCATTGCGCGACATCCAGGCGAACAGTTTTTCCCGCCAGATCGCCATCCCCGGTCTTTCAGTAGCCAGCATCGTCTCCCGCCCAAGGAAAAAGGTGGTATCCGAAATATCGAACCCAGATCCGTCGGTTTCACACCGGGAGAGAATCTTCGGCACATCGGGATCCTCGGCAAAACCGATATCGACCGTGATGCGGAAAATATTATCATGCAAACGGTTGATATCCACCCGCTCCTCCTGCGGTACATAAGGGATCTCCCGGGTGATCAGGGTCATCAGCACCACGCGTTCATGGAGTATCTTGTTGTGTTCCAGGTTGTGAAGCAGTGCCTGTGGCGTAGCTTTCGGATTGGAATCCATAAATACGGCGGTTCCCGGTATCCGCTCGGGCGGATCCTCCTTGATCATCTCGATAAACTCTTCCTGTGGTCGGATTTTCTCCTTCAACCGCTTACCCAGTATTCTCCTGCCTTTCTTCCATGTGGTCATCACGGCAAACATGATCCCGGCGATCACCAGCGGAAACCAGCCGCCTGTCGGTATCTTGGGAAGGTTGGCACCCCAGAACGAGAGATCAATCGCCAGGAGGAGAATCCCCATGAGGGCGACCAGCCATTTGCTCCAATTCCACCGAGTCCGAGCCACTACGGCGAAAAGAATGGTCGTGAACACCATATCGGTGGTCACGGCAACCCCGTAGGCCGACGCAAGGCTGCTGGAAGTGCGGAATCCAAGAACCAGGCCGATGCAGGCAATCATCAGCATCCAGTTGATCGCCGGCATATAGATCTGCCCGAACTGGGTCTCAGAAGTCTGCAATACCTTGAGTCGCGGGAAATATCCCAGCTGGACTGCCTGCCGGGTGAGGGAAAAGGCCCCCGATATGACCGCCTGGGAGGCGATGATGGTGGCCACGGTGGCCAGAATCACCAGCGGATACAGCCCCCATCCCGGAACCATGTGGAAAAAGGGATGTTCAATAGATTCCGGATGGCTGATGATCAGCGCTCCCTGTCCGAAGTAGTTAAGCAGCAAAGAGGGTAGCACGATGCAAAACCAGGTCAGGCGAATGGGGCGGATGCCGAAGTGACCTATGTCGGCATAGAGTGCCTCGCCACCCGTCACCACCAGGAAAACCGATCCCAGCACCAGGAAGCCCGTCCACCCGTTTCGGAGGAAAAAGGAAAATCCATAGGCCGGATTCAGCGCGCGCAATACCTCCGGATGTTGCACGACCTGTATCGCACCCAGTATGGCCAGGGTCAGAAACCACGTTAGGGTGATCGGACCGAATATCTTTCCGATACCCGCAGTACCCCGGGATTGCACGGTAAACAGGGCTGCGAGTATAACGATTGTGATGGGAATGATGTAAGGTTCAAACACCGGTGTGGCCACTTCGAGTCCTTCAATCGCACTCAGCACCGAGATCGCCGGAGTGATCATGCTGTCGCCATAGAGCAATGCGGCACCGAATAAACCGGTAAGCACCAGGATCCAGCGGCGGCCGGTAACCTTTTCCGACGGTGGACTCACGAGGGCTGTCAGGGCAATGATTCCCCCCTCCCCGTTATTGTCGGCTCTCAGAACCAGCATGAGATACTTGATCGATATAACAAGGATCAGGGACCAGAATATAAGCGAGAGCACGCCCAGCACGTTTGCGGGTGTCGACTCCAGACCATAAGAGGCATGAAAGGATTCCCGGATAGCATAGATCGGGCTGGTGCCGATATCACCATACACCACCCCTATCGCGGCCAGCCCCAAGACTAGCAGGCGGCGGCCTTCGGGTGAGGAATTACCGGGGTTTACATCACTCATAAGTCCATTTGCATTTGAAGGTTTTTCGTTCTTTGGATCAGATAAATATCAAATGCATTATATACTTTCAATTTAATGGATATCAAATATCCAGTTGTAGGGGAATCCTGTTTCATTTCTTAAAATGGATGAAAAAGAGATAGTTCGGCATTTGGAGTATAAGACGAGTGTACATTAAATATCATGCCATTTAGTTCTATACCGAAAACTGCATCAAGCCGAAACCGGCGCAATTCAGTTTGAACCTATAAAGCAATCGACCGACAAATTCGGTGAAATGGTCATTACCTTGAACAGTGCCGAGGTGATCGATCCGGACGGGAGTAATGAGTATTTAATTGGACAGATTTTCTTTCTGTATTTAACGAAATTAAATATCGTAAAAGGTAGGCCCCTTAACATATCCTGGCGTTTTATACTGACGGTCCCCGCCTTCTAAAGCCTGATTTTATTTATTCAGTCGTACAGGTATCGAAAATCAGTTGTCTGATAAAGCAACATAGAATCTTTTTTTACATAATGTGTAGAAAAATAGGATTTTATTTATAAATTGGGGGAAATCTAAAATGTGGGATTTACGCTTTAGAACAGCAAGCAGGTCGGGCAGGATTGGGGTGTTTTGGAATCCAGACCTACCTTTTTTCCACACCTTCTTCTA
>JAWVYR010000350.1:0-2549 GCA_033722635.1 Balneolaceae bacterium
GGATGGAGGTATAATTGCCATCCTGGTTGGACGCCAGGAAGAGGGCGGCCCTCAAACCGTATACGCATGATTTGGATAACAACATGGACAATCAGTTATGATTCAAACAATTAAGAGTCTTTTGTCTTATAATAATAACGTTCCGATTATAATTCAACTTTTTTTAAACTATTTTTTTCACTGCAGGTTTGGCTGAAGTATAAACAATCCGTTGGACATATCGCTGACAATTATCAATCCGCTTTCGAAATACGGGTAGTTGCTCCAGGAGCCGTCGAACTTGGCATCGTCATCGCTCGGGTAGGTATCGAAGAAGCCGACCTCTGTCAACGTGCCGGAAGCGATATCGGATATATCCAGGATCCGCAGCCCGGATGTATAATTGGATTGATACAGCAGATCGCCCTTCACATAGAGATTATGGTCGATGGAGCCGGTACCCGCGGTATAGGTATTGAGCAGGACCGGATTATCCAGATCGGTCACATCAAATATATAGGTACGGGTGCCATGTTGATTCTGCCTCTCATCAAATTCATCCCCCAGGATAAAGTACCGGTGATCCTCGGTCAGCCAGCCCTGATGAACATATCCCCGCCCCCCGTAGGTAACGCTTCCGATGGTTGATGTAGCTGTCTTGTCGGTGACATCGGCAATCACCACATGGGTTTCCCCTGAATTGACGCAGATCTCCCTGCCGGCGTGATCGGGGTCGGGACCGGTGTAGTTAACACAATGAGTGTCGTGTACATAACCGGTATTGTTTCGGCCGAAGGAGGAATCGGCATGGAAGCCGGCGAATACAGGATTCAGCGGGTCACTTATGTCGATAATATGCAGTCCACCACCGTAGGTGTCGCTACCCACGGCGTAGGCATACCCTGATTCCTCATTGATCGCAATGTTGTGGGCGGCAACGAACTGATCATAAAAGGCATCCTCCGAGAAGGATTCAGGCGGATTTGCGACATTCCGCAGCCTGGTCAGATCAAACACCTGCATTCCATGTACCTGCCCGTCGCTGACTACAAAAAGATGGTTGTTGTACACTTTCATATCCCGCCAAAGCGACGATTTTTCATCCTCGTCCAAAACTCCGTGCGGAACGGTCTTGCCCGACCCGGCGGCTCCCAACGCTTTGGGGCTCGATTCCGAGAGTTTACCCAGCAGCTCCGGTGCAGCGGGATCGGACAGATCGACAAATGAAACACCGTCGGAGAGGCCCACCAGGGCATACTCCTTCTGGGTATCCGGATCGGTCCAGCCCCAGATGTCGTTGACCCCGTCCCCGGACAGATCGGCTGCCGAAATTCGTGCCACCAAGTTGATATTCTGGCAGTCAAATGTGCCATCCGACAAACCGTTGTCACAGGCAAATTCGGGGGGTATGGGGGTGGGACCGTTATTATTATTGTTGTTGCTGTTGGTGGGCGTCGAACCGTCTTTGCAGGCCGTTCCTATTATCAACAGTACAATAAGGCCGACCAATGACAGGTGTGTATTCGCTTTCATAAGGTTGGTAATTTTGCAATGTATTAAAAATAAAACTGTATTCGGCCTCTTTTAGTATGCCGGGAAAGCTCCAGTCACCTTTCAGCCTGATAATACCAAGCCCGGCTGATTTTTCCCTTTCGAAATTCGTAAACCGCCAGCGATGATTGTTTGTTTACACCATTTTCGCCCCAACGGGCCACCTCGATGAAAGTTACGAGATTGCCAACCTGTGTAATATCGCTTATTTCTGATCTTACATTGGGATAATCGATGAAATACCTGTTTAAAAAGGACCTCAGTTGATTGGAATCGTGAATATCCAGCATGACGCTATCCGGCAAAATGTAATACAGCTGGAAATCATCACTCACATGAGTAAGCATGCCCGGCAGATCGTGAGCATTGAACCGCTCGAAGTAGGTCTTCAAAATCTTCGCTTGATTTAATTCACGCTTCTCCTGGCCACGGATTTCATCTGCAAATAGCCCTGAAAGATTCAGCAGCAGTAGAATAGCAACTGTCCTTTTAAAATTCATCAGATGGCCCATGTTTATTTGCACTATCTACGGTTTCAACAGCTTCCCCATCAGTCATAATTCTGGGATAGAGCAGCCCGTTGGCCAATCCGACAAGGGGAAACAGTATCACCGCATCCAGCATGCTGTAAAGATAGAAGGTTTTGATCTCTGCCGTGTAGTGGTTCATATAGACTGCTGCCACACTGATAAAGAAAAGTCCCATCAATCCAAAAATCTTAAGGCTTTTAACAACGTGGTGGCCCTTGATTGCGGAGTGGGCAAGGTGATACATCCAGGCTGCAACCAGCCAGAACATAAAGTTGTACCCGAGCGAAATGGCAAAATCGATGTTCGAAAACTGGGTGTCGAACACCTCCGGATATTTGGGCATCATCGCATGCATCGGTTCCATCAGGATCCAGGCCTCCAGCGGACCGCCCACCACATACCGTATGATATTCAGCAGAAAGACCAGAAAAAGAAATCGAAGTACTTTCACAACCTGTCCCGGTTTATTGAATCTCAAATTTACAAATA
>JAWVYR010000351.1:0-2490 GCA_033722635.1 Balneolaceae bacterium
A
Organism: Balneolaceae bacterium; assembly: GCA_033722635.1. Classification (GTDB taxonomy): domain Bacteria; phylum Bacteroidota; class Rhodothermia; order Balneolales; family Balneolaceae; genus JAWVYR01. Next base: position 2 of record JAWVYR010000351.1, read on the forward strand.
ACCGCGTAAAGTCATTGAGGATATCATTGCTTTCGTTGAGAGAGAAAGGGAACTTTTCGGGGATTTCTCCATCGATACAGGATCGGATCAGCAAAAAGAGGAGAACCCTTCTGAAGAGTCAGGATCGTCCGATTCGAAGCGGAACCATAAGAATTCAACAGAGGAAAATACACCCTCCTACTCCCCTGCCGGCAGGCAGACGGCCAGCGGATCAGCCGCTATCGAATCCCAGGAAAATATGTTTGAACAGGACCCTTCCCGTAAAATCTATTATGAGATCGGAAAATGCCAGACCCTTGAAGAGCTGGAGAAACTCTGCCGCGGTGCTGACCTGCTGCACACCGATCTTGAAAATACCAACCTCGTATTCGGGGTGGGCAACCCGGATGCCGACCTGGTGCTGATCGGGGAAGCTCCCGGAGCCGAGGAGGATCGTCAGGGTGAGCCGTTTGTGGGAGCCGCCGGCAAGCTGCTGAATAAAATCCTGGATGCGATCAACTTCAGCCGGGAGGATGTATATATCGCCAACATCCTCAAACACCGACCGCCCAACAACCGTAACCCCCTGCCCGAGGAGCGGCAACGCAGCCTGCCCTTCCTGCTCCGCCAGATTGATCTGATCGATCCGAAGTTAATATTGTGCCTGGGCAAGGTATCCGCTCAAACCCTGCTGGAATCCAATGAATCACTGGGAAGCATGAGGGAAGAATTTCATACATTCAGGGGTAAATACGAACTATTGGTCACCTATCATCCGGCGGCACTGCTGCGCAATCCCCACTGGAAGAGGCCAACATGGGAGGATATGAAGATGCTCCGAAATCGTTATGATGAACTTGGCTGTACTCCCTAAATTTTCCAATTTCTAATCATTTTTTCCTTCACATAGAGAACAGCATTTGTTATACTTATTACGGTCAGCGATTAGGGATGTAGAGATTCAATGATCGGTCACTTCTAGTTCCCTTTCACCCATTTTTCGACAGAACATTTAATTTCATTTACCTGTATTGGATGGCGGATCCGAACGGTTCAAATTACAGAAAACAGAACAGTTCTGATGTAGACACGATTGAGCGGGAAGGGCGTGTTCCACCCCAGGCCATGGAGGTGGAGGAGTCGGTATTGGGCTCTATGCTTATCGAGCATGAAGCGGCCACCATCGCGCTTCAGATGCTGCATCCAAATGATTTCTACAAGCCCGCTCACAAGCACATTTTCGAAGTCCTGCACGATCTCTACGAACGGGACAATCCCCTTGACCTGCTTACGGTTGAAAATGAACTGCGCGATAAGGGTTTGCTCGATCAGGTAGGCGGCTCGGGATATCTTTCCGAACTGACGCGCTCGGTCAGTTCTGCGGCCAATATCGACTACCACGCCCAGATCATCGCCGAGAAGGCCACCAAGCGAAATCTGATTATGGGCTGTACCGATATCATCAAGGAAGCCTATGACAGCAGCACAGATCCGTATGATGTGTTGGACCGCGCCGAACAGCGGATATTTGAATTGGCCAATACCAAGCAGCGCGCCCAGGCTCAACCGATCGGCGATGTACTGAAAGACACCCTCTCCTACCTGGAGGATATACGGGGGCGCCCCTCCGGCATCACCGGGGTCCCCTCCGGACTGGATATCGACAAGCTGACCGCCGGTTGGCAAAACGGCGATCTCATTATCATTGCCGCCCGTCCCTCTATGGGTAAGACGGCCTTCGTACTTACGGCGGCCCGTAACGCGGCACTCCACCAGGATCCAAAGCTGCAGTGCAACGTTGCGATCTTCAGCCTGGAGATGTCCTCTCAATCGCTGGTTCAGCGCCTCTTGACCATGGAAGCCCGCATCAATGCCCAGACCGCACGTTCGGGCCGGCTGGAGGATGAGGAGTTCAAGCGCCTGATCGATGCGGCCGGACGGCTTTTCACCGCCAACTTGTTTGTGGATGACACTCCCGGTCTGAGTATCATGGAGCTTCGCACCAAGTGCCGCCGCCTGAAGAGTGAACATGACATCGGATTGATTGTGGTGGACTATCTGCAGCTGATGTCGACCAAAAGCAAGGATGTGGGTAACCGGGAACAGGAGATCGCCACCATCTCACGTGGTCTGAAAGCGTTGGCCAAGGAGCTGAATGTTCCGGTGGTTGCACTTTCCCAGCTCAGCCGTGCGGTGGAGCAGCGGGGCGGCGACAAGCGGCCCCAGCTCAGCGATCTCCGTGAATCCGGTTCGATCGAGCAGGATGCCGACGTCGTCTGCTTCCTCTACCGGCCTGAATACTACGGAATTAAAACCACCCCCGAGGGGCAGTCGACCACCGGACTGGCGGAGATCATTGTCGGCAAGCAGCGCAACGGCCCCACCGGCATGGTACCGCTCTATTTTGTCAAGGACTATGCCCGATTTGAAAACCTGACCTCAGCCAGCCCCGATCCCTTCAAGACGGAAATGGATGAGGAGGAGGAGATGGAGGAGTCAGGCCCGCCCCC
>JAWVYR010000352.1:0-2467 GCA_033722635.1 Balneolaceae bacterium
AACTGAAGGGCCGATCGGCAATAGGTCACAATCGCTACTCCACGACGGGAGCCTCAAAAAACCCGGCAAATATCCAGCCCTTCCGGGTCCATTACCGCAAGGGGAATATTGCGCTGGGCCATAACGGAAATCTGGCCAACGCCAGGCAGTTGAGAGACCGTTTCCGCCAGCAGGGCGTACTCTTTCAAAGCACCTCCGACACCGAGTTGATCCTGCATCTGATCTCGCAGAGTCAGAAGGATCAGCAGATCGATCAGATTCTGGAGGCGCTGGAACAGGTCGAGGGGGCCTACAGCCTGGTGCTTCTGACCGATGACAAGCTGATCGCCGTCCGTGACCCAAACGGTTTCAGACCGCTGGCACTGGGCAAAATCGACGGCAGTTACTGTGTAGCCAGCGAGACCTGCGCCTTCGACATCATCAACGCGGAGTATGTCCGGGATATCGAGCCGGGCGAGGTGCTGGTGGTCGACCGCCAAACATCAACGACGGGAGAACCGGTTTCCTATCACCTGGAGCCGGAATACGGCACCGATACCAGCCAGTGTATATTTGAATTTGTCTATTTTTCGCGACCCGACAGCAAGATTTTCGGCGAGAATGTGGACAAGGTGAGGAGAAATCTGGGGAAATATCTGGCCCGAGAGCATCCGCTGGAGGAGGTGGTACAGAACCGCCCGAAAGACCGGAGGCCGATTGTGATATCCGTGCCCGACTCCAGCAATACCGCCGCACTGGGATATGTACATGAAAACCAGAAGATGGGCTACGACTGCAAGTTTGAAATCGGGCTGATACGAAATCACTATGTCGGCCGTACTTTCATATCCCCGGGACAGAAATCGCGTGAACAAAAGGTGAGAACGAAATTCAATACCGTAAAAGGGGTGATCGAAGGACGTTCGGTGATCATCGTCGATGACTCAATTGTCAGAGGAACCACCTCGCGCTATCTGGTGGATATGATTCGCGATGCGGAACCCGCCGAGGTTCATTTCCTGGTCAGTTCTCCTCCCATCATCAGTCCCTGTTACTACGGTATGGATTTTCCCAGTCCGGACGAATTGATGGCCAACCGGTACGACCGGGATATCGGCAAGATGGCAGAGGTGATTGGCGTGGACAGCCTGCGGTATCTCTCGGCTGATGGATTGGTAAACGCGGTCAAGGAGGCCAACCCCTCCGACCTGGATTACTGTACCGCCTGCTTTACCGAGAACTATCCGGTTCCTGTAAACTTCGGCATAGCCAAAGAAGAGAACGATATTATTTGATGGAATACAAAAAAGCTCGGTTCGTGACCAGCGCACCTTCCCTGGATCAATGTCCCGACCCGAAATTTCCCGAGATCTGTTTTGCAGGCCGATCCAACGTGGGAAAATCGTCGCTGATCAACGCCCTGGTACACCACAAGGGACTGGCCCGGACCAGCAATGTGCCCGGAAAAACCCAGACGATGAACTACTACCTGGTGGATGATGAGGTCTATTTTGTGGACTTGCCCGGTTTCGGATATGCCAAGGTGCCCAAAAATGAGCGGGAGCGATGGGGGCGCGACATCCGGGATTACCTGCTGGAGAGGGAGACGCTCCGGCTTATCGTGCACCTGGTGGATATCCGGCATGAACCCTCCGACCTGGATGAGGAGTTCTTTTACTGGATGGGGGTGAACCGGATGCCTTTTATCGTGGTGCTTTCGAAGGCCGACAAGATCTCGCGAAACAAGCAGAACCAATCGAAGGCCCGTCTCAGGCGCATACTCGATGAGATGAATATCGAGGTGCCGATGCAGGTCGCATCAGCCGAAACCAGGGACGGCATCGAAAAAATAAAGAAAGTGCTCAATGAATTTGTGGAACATTAACAACAACCGTTCAGATCATGTCATATAAAATTCTACTCCTGGATAATGTGGATCCCCTCTGCAAGAAAGTTTTTGAAGAGCGGGGGATGAAGGTGGAGCAGAAAACCAACCTTACCAATGAGGAGCTATTAAAAGAGATCAAACCCTATCACGGAATCGTGGTTCGCAGTGCGACGACCGTCTCAGCCGAGCTGCTCAAGGCGGCCGAGAACCTGAAGGTGGTCGGCCGTGCCGGCGTGGGTGTCGACAACATCGATATTGAAGCGGCTACCGCACGGGGAGTGCTGGTGATGAATACGCCGGATGGGAATACCATCTCCACCGCCGAACACACCTGCGGATTGATACTGGCACTGGCCAGAAATATTCCCCAGGCTGTGGAGAAGGTAAAAAACGGCGGATGGGACCGGAAAAAATATATGGGTACCGAGGTTCACGGCAAGATGCTCGGCATCATCGGGTTGGGCAAGATCGGAACCGAGGTGGCCAAGCGAATGAAGCGGTTCGGCATGAATATCCAGGCCTACGACCCGTTTGCTTCGATCGAGAAAGCGGAAGAGATCGGAGTAGAGCTGAAGGAGCTGGATGAGCTGCTGGGCACCA
>JAWVYR010000353.1:0-2429 GCA_033722635.1 Balneolaceae bacterium
CCTCCGGAATGGCCCCAGATGCCCACCCGGGTGGTGTCCATCCAGGGATGCCGATCGGCCAGCTGGCGGATCATGGCGATCTGGTCGGGGATGCCGTTATCGCCCATCTTGCCGTACCAGGCATCATGAAACGACTTGCTGCGCCCCGGCGTACCAAGGGCATCCACCTCCACGACGATAAACCCGAGTTCAGCCAGCGACTGTTTGTCGGAACGCGAGGATCTGAACGAACGGCTGCCCACGCTGCCCGTTTGCGGGCCGGGGTAGAGATAGTTTAGCACCGGATACTTCTTCGCATCATCGAAACGGGTGGGTTTGTACATCAGGCCGTAGAGGTCGGTCTTGCCGTCTCGTGCCTTTACCCTGAATGGGACCGGGGGAACCCATCCCTGCTCTTCCAATGCCGTAATGTCGGCCTTTTCCAGCTTCGTCACCACGTTGCCCTCGAGATTGCGGATGACCGAAACGGGAGGGACCACGGGAGTGGAGTAGGTGTCCAGGAAGTATTCCCTGGAGCCGGAAAAGAGAATATTGTGCCGCCGGTTTTCCGGGGTGAGATTGACCAGCCCGGTGCCATCCATATTGATCCGGTAGAGGTAGTGATAGTAGGGGTTGCCTTCTTCCCGGTTGGAACCGGTGAAATAGATCCTCCTGTTTTCCGGATCAACATGCAGCAAATTGAGCACCCTCCAGTTGCCCTTGGTGATCTGGTGCTTGAGTTTTCCGGTCTGAAGATCGTACAGGTAGAGATGGCCCCAGTTGCTGCGTTCGGAGAACCAGATCACCTCGCCGGTTTCTTTCAGCAGGCGCCAGCTCACCTCGTGGTATCCCGACTCGAAATAGGTGTCGTTCTCCTCCCTCAACACATCCTGCATCTCACCGGTATAGGGATCCGCTACGCGCAGCTGCGCCACCTGGTGGTTGCGCGAGGAGGAGACGAAGGCCAGCTGCTTCCCGTCCCTGCTCCACTGCACATCCAGGAACGTGCCGTCCCAGTCGGCCACGTGATCGCTGATGGTGGAGCGGTGCGGGTCGGGCGGCATCTTCAACCTGACCACCCTGGGCTCCTGGTCGAGATGAATTACCACCCGCTCGATCCGAAAGATCAGGCTGTCGCCCGGCAGGGGGTATTTCCACTGCTCCAGATCAGGATGGCCCACCTTGGTGTTGTAGAGGTACATTTCTCCCACCCCGCGCCCGTCGTGCCGAAAGGTGGCGATCTTGTCGGATCCCGGCGACCATTTCAGCACCGGCATCTCGCTCCTGATCCATCCCGCGTTGTTGGTGGCATACCCGTAATGCTCCTGTCCGTCATTCGTCAGCTGAAGATGCTCATTGGTCTCGGTATTCCGCACCCACAGGTTGTGCTCTTTGATGTAGGCGGCCCAACGGCCGTCGGGGGAGAGATGCTCATTCTCGTTTCTCAGCTGATCGATTTCGGTCGTGCGGTAACTCCCGAGGTCGGTTTGATATCTTTTCCCCTGCAGGTCGTATGAGAGGAGATTATCTTCTTGCGCAATTTTGAAATTTCTCAACGAGAGATCGTGAGGATCAAGCTCCTTTCCGGTAACATTCGATAGGTTTTTGGCCAGACGGTTATGGTCAAAGGCCCTGTTTTTTGATCCGTCTGCGGGATCAGCCAACATATATTCATTACCTCCGGGAATCGAGGTGCGATAGATCAACCGCCCGTCATCCAGCCAGGTTTCATTGGAGATCATCCCGTAAACGAGTTGTGATGTGTTTGCACCCAGGAACTGTTCAGCTCTCTGATAATCTTCCAGAGTGACTCTCTCTTCTGACGGCTTATCGGGGTTGATATTCAACAGTATCAGCCCGAGAAGAACCGGCAGTCCCCATAGATAGTATTGAATTTTATTCATCTTTCGACTCCATTTTGGTTTCAATATTTTCGTGAAAATATAGGACTTGGAATGCTAAAATGTTTGCTTCCGAAAATGTGTAATGAAGAAAATGACAGGTGAACACTACCGGTCGATACCAAAGTTGGATAGCCCGGTTGCGGCGAACTCCCAACGTCCTTCTTTACAATGAAGAAGATGCATCCCTGATCCTTCCATCTGTATTTCAGCTCCGTCTGGTCCTTTAGCGACCATATGCCATCGGTCGATGACCATCACCAGGTCCGGTTCAATCTCCACGGTTCTGACAATTTCCGACTGAAAATTCGGCTGCATACCGATAAACTGATCCATCACCGTTTTAATCTCATCCCGACCGACGGCCAGGCTGCCGTCTTCCCTAACATGCAGCGCTCCCGAACTGTACAGTTCTACGAGTCCGGTAAGATCGCCGGCATTCAGAAAATCTACAAAGTCATGGAAACGGTCTATCGGTTTCTCATTTTTTATCATAAGTTGAATGCTGATTATTTTAGTTACAGAGGTATTCAATATCGGTTCATTTAC
>JAWVYR010000354.1:0-2417 GCA_033722635.1 Balneolaceae bacterium
GATTCTACCAGAAACTGGACCATCATGGTCTTCCGGTCGGAGCCGAGGGTCTTGCGCAGCCCAACCTCCTTGGCACGGCCCGCGGCACTGGCGGTGGAGAGATTCATGAAGTTGACACAGGCGATGACGATCAGAAAGATACCGATAGCCGAGAAGATATAGACGTAGGTGATATCACCCGGGGGCTCAAAGGTGGTTTGAACTTTCGGGGCGTTCAGATGCAGGTCGAGAATCGGTATCGCAAAATATCCGTATTTACCTCCCTGCTTACGCAGCTCCTCCAGCGTCATGCCCATGAACTGCTCAATCCTCGGCCCTACATATTTATGAACCAGTTCATCCAGCTCCGACTCGAAGTTGTCTGGCTCCGTTTCGGGATAGAGTTCTACATAGGTGTTGAGGTTGTTACTGAGCCAATTGTCCGACCGGCTGTAATTGGTGGTGCTGAACGATAGCAGAATATCAAAATGAAAGTGGGAATTGTTCGGCGGGTCGGCGTTTACACCGGTTACTTCGTAACTTGTTTTGCTGTTACCCACAACAAGGTTTTTGCCCAGCGGATCTTCACTGCCGAAATATTTTTTGGCGATCGACTTGGTGATCACCGCTTTGTTGGGTCCCTCCAGCGCGGTTTCCGCATTGCCCCGAATCAATTCATAGCCGAAGAATTGGTAGAAATTGGAGTCGGCATAGAAGACCTGTTTCTCGGTGAATGCCCTGTTTTCGTACCGGAATACCAACTCACCGGTTGAGTAGGTCCGGGTGGCGCTCTTTGCACCGGGAATCTCCTCCACCATGGTAGCGGCCATCGGGGCGGGAGTGAAGATCCCGGTCACCTCCTGGTTGCCGATTTTGCCGTTGAGGCCGATCACATATTTTTGCTCCACATCCGGGTGAAACGTGTCATAGCTCAATTCATCCTGGATATAGATCATGATGAGGATGCCGGCGGTGATGCCGATCGAGAGTCCCAGGAGGTTGAGGATGGAGTAGAACTTCTTATTGCGGATGTTGCGGAAGGCAACTTTCAGATAATTTTTAAACATGCAGCTGATACCTGGTGATTGAGTGGATCTGACGCACGTAGTACGAAAGGGAAGATAAACTGTTTCAGATCAAAGAGCTACAGGATGGGGAAATAAAAAAGGGCCCCTCATCATGAGAGGCCCCTGTCTACGGAGGTGTCGGTTATTTACAGCTCGTTGATTGTAAGGTCTTCGGTGGTTTCATTACCGGCGGTGACCGTCACGTTTTCTACCGTGGTAGTATCAAAATCGGTTGCGGTACCGTGCAGATTGTAATCTCCTTCAGGCAGACCGATTAGTGCATAAAATCCGGTGGAATCGCTGAAGGTACTAGAGTACACCGTATCTGCTTTGGTTACCCAGACCTCGGCATCTTCCAGGGGATTACCGGAGCCATCGCTGATCGTGCCGTTTATACGACCGGAGGTACTCTGGTTGCTGGCCCGGATCACCGGCTTGAAGATGAAGCCTCTGATGCCGGCCGGGGTGTTCGGGTTACCCTGAACCACGAACGATTTGGATACATTTATATCCAACAACAGCTCGGCCGTTAGTCCACCCGCAACATCGATAGCGGGATCCACGAATATTTTCAGCCCCGTCTGCGCACCGCTGGGCACCTTCATGGTCCGCGGTTCGTTCTCGCCAATCAGCTTTACTGATGCATCAGAGATGTAGAGGCGGATAAGATCGTAACTTCCAGCCTCGATCTCCAGGTCTGCCAGGGTAGCGGTGACGCCATTGGTCAGATCCAGCAGATTCAGGGTTGTATCTTTCTCGGTAAGTACCGTAAAGGGATTATCATCCCCGTCTTCTTCTGCATTAGCACGGCGAATTTCCACCTTGTCGATGGTTACATTGGCTTCCTCCACCATATTGGTGGGAAAAGGATCATCCGTCAGTTTAAGGAGTAGCCGGCCGGTATCGCTATCCGTAGAGCTTAGCGGTCCCTCACACTGGGTGAAAACCAGGGAGCCGATGATCAATGCAAAGAAAAAAGTAAATTTCCTAAAATGCGTAAAAATCGTATTCATAGCTTTATGAGATGATATTTGCGTTTATTTGATTCCGTAGGGTTTTGAAATATGAATAAAGAATTTCCTCCGCCCACAGATATTTTTTAGTGGTTTATACAATTCATGTTCCGAACATCATACGAAGGTATGACGAGTGAAAGGAGGAAGGGTTACATTATAAAACAGAAAAAAATCGGCCAGTACGGGCAAGACGGGGCCTTTTGAGAATAAACAACTGAAAATTATGCAATTAGAAAATTTGAATCGGGAATCGCGGAAATGGGCGACTACCGGCGACCGGGGAAACCGATAAGGGATGAAGCAAGCGATCCAACCCGCCCGACCGCGGATTCAGCGGCCGGACGGGGAAACTACC
>JAWVYR010000355.1:0-2407 GCA_033722635.1 Balneolaceae bacterium
CTCTTTCGACTGATGATGGCGATAGGCAATCCAACGGCTGTCATTGGAAAAGGTAAACCACTGCACACTGTCGACCCGGATCATTGATCCATCGCTCGTGGAAAGCAACCCCATACCCTGTTTGGGCTTGTCCTTTTCCGCTTCCAGCTGCTCCTTGAGAGGCGCTTTGAGAAAAGATGCTACCCAGGCCCCGTTCCCCGTAATCTCCGGGTCATCACCGCGCTCGATGGTGTAGAATGTAGAAGAGCTGGTCGACCGGACGCGAACCTCGCCGTCCCCCCGGTCGGGCCAAACCCCGTAGACGATCCACTGCCCATTCGCGGAGATGTCGGCGTCCGAGATATCCTCAAATTTCATCACATCCTCGAATGTAAGCTGCCTATTCTGAGAAAACGAGTAGTTGCTTGTGAACAGAACCAACAGGAGAAGCAGGATAGCTTTTTTCATATCTTGTGCCGTTTAGTCGAGCTGAAATTTTGATTCTCGTTATTCATATAATAATATCGATTCAAAGAACCAATAATACGGTATATATTTTCAAACATTTACGTACTGTAAATCGCTCATTTGAACAGATATTGCCATGAACACTTTTGAACACGACCGGTATAGCTACGGCTGGTATCTGTCGGAATTCGACCGGATGAAAAGGGAAGCGGAATCCTTTGTCCTATCGATCAACGACCGGCAGTTCGGCAAACGCCCAGACCCCGACACCTGGAGCGTGGGAGAGTGTTATGGGCATCTTAACAGATTCGGTGAGATTTACTGGAAGAAGATACAAAAGGTACTGGATAACGATCCTGTCAAATCTGGTGGGGAGAAGACCCGGTTTGAGCCCGGTTTTATATGGAAAGCCATCATTCGATTTGTCGAACCCCCGTACCGAATCAAAATCAAAACGGTATCCCCTTTTAACCCCGAGCCCACCCCCCAGCTCGACCGGCAACAGGTTCTGCTGGATTATATGCAGGTGCAGGACAGCTTTATCGCCCAGCTCGAAATCAGCCGTCAAAAGAATATCGACCTGGAAAAAAATCGCACCAACAATCCCATTCTCACCTTCCTGCCGATGCCACTTAACGCCTGTTACGGTCTCGTCATGGCCCACCAGGAACGCCATATGTGGCAGGCCCGCCAGATATTGGAGCACCTCAGAAAGGCCTGACCTCGCTATCTCCAGTATGAACTCCGGATTACCTCCACTCCCGATTTCAGTCGAAGGGTGTAGCTGTAGCCCTTGCGAACACTGAATCCGCCGTACTCCCCTTGCTTATTCAAAGCCAAAAAACCGACCTGCAGGTTGTCCCTCTCCGAAGTTCGATCGACTATCCGTCCAACCGCCTCGCGGCACGCCTCCTCCGGACTCTTCCCCTGGCGCATCAGCTCCACCACCAAGTGACTGCCGGCCACCCTGATCACCTCTTCACCCACGCCGGTAGCCGTGGCAGCGCCCACCTCGTTATCCACGAACAGGCCGGCCCCGATGAGTGGGGAATCACCGACGCGCCCTCTGAGCTTATAGCCGGTTCCGCTGGTCGTACAGGCACCCGACAGATTCCCATCGTCGTCCAGCGCGAGTATGCCGATCGTATCATGGTTTTCCATCTCCCCGCTGCTCATCGCTCTGCCCTGCTCCTTTTTCCATTTCAGCCATGCCTCCCGCGATTCCCTGGTCAGCAGGATTTCTTTCTCGAACCCCTGTTCACGGGCAAACCTGTAGGCCCCCTCGCCCACCAGCATCACATGAGGTGTCTCCTCCATCACTTTCCGGGCTACCGAGACGGGGTGGAGGATATGTTCCAGAAAGGCGACCGAACCGCACCGGCCGCGGTGGTCCATGATACAGGCATCGAGCGTCACCCTTCCGGAAGCATCGGGCAGGCCGCCCAGCCCCACCGATCGATCATCCGGATCGGCCTCCGGCACCCGTGCACCCGCCTCGACGGCATTGAGCGCGCTACCGCCCTCTTCCAATATCTTCCATGCAGCCTCATTGGCTTTTTGATTGTTCCAGGTGGAAATAACGACCGGCTTTTCAACTGCTGTCCGGTTCTTGATGAGGAGGCGGCCTCCCACGGTCGGGAGCAATCCCCCCATCAAAGAGGTTTTCAGGAACTCTTTTCGGTTTATCATAATCAGGATCAGTTTAGGATTAGACGGTTATCCGCAAATATTATCGATCAGATTCACTGTTCTTATATTTGTCATAGGGAAAAAGGAACAGCCCGTAGGGCTCCTGCCCCTGCCTGTCGGCCGACTGGTGATGACGCTGATGAGCGCGGCGTACCAACCGCATGATACGGCTGTTGCTTTTGAAGGGAAGATAGCGCTTGTGTGCGTAGAGGTCGTGAATGATAAAATACAGCATCCCGTAGAGGGCAATACCGATCCCCAACGGAAAGGA
>JAWVYR010000356.1:0-2404 GCA_033722635.1 Balneolaceae bacterium
CTGCTTCACAACCTGGAACACAACAAGATACTCCATGAACGCGTGGTGCTGATGACCCTGATCACCCGGGAGATCCCTTATGTACCGCAGGAGGAGCAGGTGGATATCAATCGGTTGCATGATAATATTTTCCGCATCACGGTCGATATCGGTTTTGCCGAGGATCCCGATGTGCCGAAGATCCTCTCCAGGTGTGAAACCGCCGGAACAGGATTCGATATTTCGGATACCACCTTCTTCCTGGGACGGGAGACGATGCTGGCTACCGACAGGCCGGGGATGGCGATCTGGCGGGAAAAACTGTTCGCCTGGATGTCGCGCAATGCTCAGCGGGCAGCATCCTATTTCAATATACCGTCGGAGCGGGTAGTGGAAATCGGTACCCAGATCGAGCTATAAACCGGTTTTATTCCGACTACCGGATCTACTCCGTCCGTACGCTATCGACGGGATTCATGAAGGCCGCTTTCAGGGTTTGCCAGCTGATCGTTATCAATACGATTACTGCGGTGGCAGCCGCGGTATTCACAAAGATCATCGGACTGATATCGATGCGAAAGACAAAATTCTGCAGCCAATTCTGGATGAAATACCATGCGATCGGTACGGAGAGAAGAAAAGCGATTCCAACCAATTTCAGAAACTCTTTCGACAGCAGCGCCAGGATAGAGGGTATGGTCGCACCAAGCACCTTCCGGATACCGATCTCCTGCGCACGTTTTTCCGCCATGAACGCCGAGAGCCCGAGCAGTCCCAGGCAGGCGATGAATATCGCTACGATGGTGAATGCTGTGAACACCCTGCCCAGCCGCTGTTCCTGGCGGAACAGTTTGTCGAAATCCTCATCCAGGAAGGTGTAATCGATCGGCTCATTACCGGCATACCGGTTCCAGATAGATTCGATCAGGTTTACCGCTTCACGCGGATTCTCTCCCTGGAACCGCACGATCATCTCATTGCTCTCTTTCGTCAGCAGTATGGCCAGAGGCATGATCTCGTTCTGCAGCGACTCGAAATTGAAATTCTCCATCACACCGATCACCTCATAGGCTTGATTATCTGCGTCGGGATAGATGATCTCCTTGCCCAGGGGTTCTTCGAATCCCAGTTCTTTGACGGCAGCCTCGTTGATCACGATGGCAGAAGTATCGGTTGGAAAGTCACGGCTGAAAAAGCGTCCCTCGGCCATCTCAAAGCTCAGCGCTTCGTCGTGATCGTAGTCGGCATAATAGACCGACATAATGTAGTCGTTCTCCCGGTTCGGCCGATTGAACAGGGTGATGTTGTTGGTGCCGGGAATGGTAAAATTGCTGTAGCTCGCCGCGATGATGCGGGTGTCCGACTGCAGATCTTCCTTGAAAGCCTGCCGGTTGTTGTCGAGCCGTGAGGTGTTGGTCAGCACGACGGCGTTCTCCTTCTTGATACCCAGGTTCTTGTTTTGCATGAAATGCAGCTGCTGGTTTACCAGGATGGTGCAGGCGATCAGTCCGATGGAGATGAAAAACTGGCCGACCACCAGTGTACGTCTAAAGCCACCGCTCTTCGCACCTCTGGCAATCTTGCCCTTCAGCACCTCCACCGGGTTAAAGGAGGTGAGATAAAAAGCCGGGTAGCTTCCCGCCAGCAGTCCGGTGAGCAGTATGAGCCCCACAAGGCTGGCCAGGAACCAGGCTTCGGTAAATATCTGCATGGTCAGCTCCTTGCCGGAAAGCTGGTTGAACCAGGGCATGATCAGGTAGATCAATGCGGCTGAGAGCAGCGTGGCCAGTATTGCATAGATCGTCGATTCTACCAGAAACTGGACCATCATGGTCTTCCGGTCGGAGCCGAGGGTCTTGCGCAGCCCAACCTCCTTGGCACGGCCCGCGGCACTGGCGGTGGAGAGATTCATGAAGTTGACACAGGCGATCACGATCAGAAAGATACCGATCGCCGAGAAGATATAGACGTAGGTAATATCACCCGGGGGCTCAAAGGTGGTTTGTACTTTTGGGGCGTTCAAATGCAGGTCGAGAATCGGTATCGCAAAATATCCGTATTTGCCTCCCTGCTTGCGCAGTTCCTCCAGCGTCATGCCCATGAACTGCTCAATCCTCGGCCCTACATATTTATGAACCAGTTCATCCAGCTCGGACTCGAAGTTGTCTGGTTCCGTTCCGGGATAGAGTTCTACATAGGTATTAAGGTTGTTGCTGAGCCAGTTGTCCGACCGGCTGTAATTGGTGGTGCTGAACGATAGCAGAATATCAAAATGAAAGTGGGAATTGTTCGGCGGATCGGCGTTTACACCTGTTACTTCGAAACTCATTTTGCTGTTACCCACAACAAGGGTCTTACCCAGCGGATCTTCACTGCCGAAATATTTTTTGGCGATCGACTTGGTGATCACCGCTTTGTTGGGGCC
>JAWVYR010000357.1:0-2375 GCA_033722635.1 Balneolaceae bacterium
CAGATCGAGATCGATTACAAGGACAACACCGCCTCCCTGGAAGTGCGGCAGTTCGGCAGGGATTTTTATTCGGTGCTCAGGGGGATCATCAAAAGCCTGGAGGCAAAAAACACCAATGCTATCTACATCGATTTGCCGTTGGAGGATCCGCTGATTCTGAATGTGATAGAAAAAATCCGCCACATGGGTTTCATATTCAGCGGCCTGATTCCTCTATATCACGGGAACAAGGATTACCTCAGAATGCAGAAAATATACCTCGAGATCGACTTCAATTATATTGAACTCTATTCCGATATGGCGAAGCGAATAAAAAAGATCATTCGACAAGAATACCATGAATATCACGAAGTCTGAACAGGAACTGAAAGCGAAACTGTACCGGGATTTCAACCTCAATACGGTGCGCGAGCTCAACCACAGCCTGGATGAGCAGATTCGCCGGCTGACGATCGACCTGAGTCACTGCAAGCTGGTGGACAGCGAGGCGATCATCTTTCTCGACAGATGGCTCCGCTCCGGTAACAAGCTGGAGCTCAGGAATCCACCGGAGATATTTAATGAGATCATCGAATTGTTGAAATTGGATCAAATTTGGGATCTTTCGGAAATTCTGAAATAAATCCATCCAGTTCTAATTATTGACATTATGAGCAATCCAAATAAGATGGTTCCGCTTGAATTGACCGATCAAATCTGGAATCGATTGTTTACCGTACATTCACTGGTGGTGATCGGATCCCGGGAGGATAACGGCGACTACAACCTGGCACCGAAGCATATGGCGATGCCGCTGGGATTTGAGAACTACTTTGGATTCATGGGAACCTCCAGGAAATCCACCTATCACAACATCAAGCGCGAGGGGGTGTTTACAGTCAGCTATCCGCGTCCCTCCCAGCTGATTGTAACCAGCCTGGCCGCATCCCCGCGCGAGGATGACCATACCAAACCGATTGTCAAGAAATTACCCACCAGCCTCGCCAGGGAGATCGACGGTGAGTTTCTGGACCATTCCTACCTGCAGCTTGAATGCAAACTGGATCAGATACTCGGACAGTTCGGTGAATGGGAGCTAATCGTGGGAGAAGTGGTGGCTGCCTACGCCCATCCCGATGCCGTGCGAAAAAAGAGTGTGGATGACAACGATCTGATATTCGACGCGCCCCTGCTGGCCTATCTACACCCCGACCGATACGCCATCGTCAACCGGAGCCAGGCGTTTCCGCTTCCCAAAAATTTCAAGCGATAAGCAACAATGAGTGAACGCGGCATCCAGATCCTATCTCACCTGCAAGGGCAGCGCGATCGCTTTCTTGAAGTGCTGAAAACCCTGGTGGAGATCGAATCACCCTCCGGCAATGCCCCGGCCCTGAAGGAGGTGATGGAAACGATCGCAAACCTTTTCAGTACGATCGGCTACGAGTCGATCTTCTACCCGGGCTCGTCCAGCGGCGGGCAGGTATTGATACGCCCTGAACAACGGGCCAACCGCTCTTACCAGCTGCTGATAGGGCACTGCGATACGGTCTGGCCGATCGGCACGCTTGAGGAGATGCCCTTTGAGGTGGACGGGAACGAGGTAAAAGGGCCGGGATGCTATGATATGAAATCGGGACTCTGCATGATCTATTTTGCCCTGAAATCGCTGAGCGAACTGGATCTTGATCCTACCCTGACCCCGGCGGTATTTATCAATTCCGATGAAGAGGTCGGCAGCATCGAATCGGAACATCGTATCAGGCTTCTGGCCCGGAAGGCCTGCCGTTCCTATATTCTTGAACCCGCGCTCGATCGGGACGGGAAGATCAAAACCGAACGCAAGGGTGTGGGCCATTTCGAGATCAGGATGAAAGGGAGACCGGCGCACTCCGGCCTCGCTCCCGAGGAGGGAGCAAGCGCGATACTCGGGCTCTCCCAGATCATTCACAAGCTGTATGAGCTGAATGATCCCCTGAAAGGAATCACCATAAATGTGGGTACTATCGAGGGAGGCGAACGTTCGAACGTCGTGGCGGCCAAAAGCAAGGCGACCGTCGACGTCAGGGTGAAAAACATGGATGATGCTGCCTATATCGAGGAGGCTATATACAACCTGAAATCGGAGCTGGAAGGAGTCGATCTTGCTATAGAGGGGTCCGTCGGCCGCCCTCCGCTGGTTAAAAATCAACGCAACGAAAAACTGTGGCATCTGGCTCGCGAAACCGGCCGGGAACTGGACCTTGATCTTGAAGAGGGGCTTTCAGGAGGTGCCTCCGACGGCAACATCACCAGCCAGTATACCGCGACACTGGATGGACTGGGAGCGGTTGGAGAGGGCGCGCATGCCTATCACGAAAAGATCTTCCTGGATGAGACAATCGAACGATGTGCGC
>JAWVYR010000358.1:0-2364 GCA_033722635.1 Balneolaceae bacterium
GCCCATCGTGATCGGGGTAACGGTTGTGGCTTTTGCCACCAGTTCACCGGAGATTGCGGTCAGCCTTGATGCGGCTGTCGGTGGAAAAACGGAACTGGCGTTGGGAAACGTGATCGGCAGCAATATTGCCAACATTCTGCTAATCCTCGGAGCAAGTGCCGTCATTTCCTCCATACAGGTACAGCACCGCATTATCTGGGTAGAGGTTCCGGTGATGGTGGGAATCACGCTGTTGGTGTACCTGCTGGCTCTTGACCAGGTGCTAGGAATGTGGGACGGCATCGTTTTGCTGTTGGTATTCGCAGGATTTATAGGTTTCCAGATATATGAGACCTTAAAGATAAAACGGCCTTCTCTTCGAACCGATGAAACAGAAGAGATGAGTGCAGGGAAGCCGGCATGGATCCAGGGTGTTTATACATGTATCGGCATCGTACTCCTTATATTTGGCGCGAAGTGGCTGGTGGACAGCTCTATCATCCTGGCTCGTGAATGGGGGCTGAGTGAACTTATTATCGGGCTTTCTGTTATCGCCCTGGGCACTTCGCTGCCCGAGCTGGCTACTTCGGTTGTGGCCGCCTGGAAAAAGGAGAGTGATATCTCGGTGGGTAATGTTGTGGGGAGCAACATATTCAACCTCTTGCTGGTGTTAGCCATCAGTGCGATGTTTGCCAGCGGCGGATTGAAGGTTTCCAGCGCCGCGTTGTCCCTGGATTTTCCTTTTCTGATCGCCGTAAGCGTGGCCTGCCTACCCATATTTTTCACCGGCCATGAGATCGCCCGCTGGGAAGGCTACCTGTTTTTGAGCTATTACGTAGCCTATATGACCTATCTTATCCTCGATACCACCCAGCACGAACTGCTCCCTCTTTTCAGTACAGTAATGCTTTTGTTCGTCGCACCAATAACAGTTTTAACCCTTATTATTTTCGGTTACCGGTATCGCCAAAAAATGAACAGGACCATTGAATAAACGCTGAACGACCATGAGTGCCATGCAATCCATCGCGAAAAAACTTAACCCAGTGACTCCCATTCAGGAGTTCATCAAAACGGAGTCTTCATCCGGTATCGTATTGTTGACCACTACCATATTGGCGCTGGTTATCGCAAACAGCCCCTGGGCTCCCGCCTATTTCATTTTGCTGGAATCCCATCTAACAGTCGCGGTTCCGGGATTAATCATCGACAAACCGCTGCTGCTGTGGATTAACGACGGTTTGATGGCCATATTTTTTTTGCTGATCGGCCTGGAGGTCAAGCGTGAGCTGAAATACGGGGAACTCTCGGATTTCAAGTCCGCTTTGATGCCTTTTGCCGCCGCCTTCGGCGGTGCTCTGGTACCCGGCCTCATCTTCTACTACTTCAATGCCGGAACCGCCTTTGCCGACGGATGGGCCATCGCCATCGCCACCGACATTGCCTTTGCTATCGGCATTTTGACGCTGCTGGGTTCACGGGTACCGGTGTGGGCCAAGGTGTTTTTGACAGCCGTCGCCGTAGTGGATGACCTGCTCGCAATCATGGTGATAGCCGTTTTCTACACGGCCAGCATTAAGATGGCGGCACTTTGGATCGCGGCTGCATGTGTGGCCTTGTTGATAGCCATGAACCAGCTGGGAGTTCGCAGGCTGGGCCTATATATAATCGTCGGGCTGGTTCTATGGGTGGCTGTGCTCAAATCGGGTGTCCACGCCACGATCGCAGGAGTGGTACTGGGCTTATGTATTCCCGCCACCAGGCGCAAGAGCCTGGAAGCAATTTTGGAGCACGCCGAGACCGCGGTCGAGCTGTTCCGCAACTCTCTGAAGGGCGAAGAGGGGGAAGAGCGGGAAACGGCTCTGAACTACATGGACGAAGTGGTCGAAGAATCGGAATCACCGCTGCACCGCCTGGAGCATGACCTGCATCCCTGGGTAGCCTATGTCGTTATTCCGATTTTCGCCTTTGCCAATGCCGGGGTAGCGATCAACGGTGAACTGGTGTCCGATGCATTTGCATCTACCCTGACGTGGGGAATTATCGCCGGACTGTTTGTGGGTAAGCAGCTGGGTATATTTCTTTCAGCATATGCCATGAAGCTGCTTGGATTAAGCACCTTCCCCGAACGGGAAGAAACCTGGAAAATCGTTTACGGACTGGCCTGCTTGAGCGGCATCGGATTCACCATGTCGCTCTTTATCGGGGGTCTTTCATTTGATACCGTGGCCTACCTCGAATTTTCAAAAATCGGTATCATTGTCGGATCTTTAATTAGCGGAATTCTTGGATATACCATACTCCGACGGGTGCTGAAATGATCCCTGTAAACCCCTTTTACGTCAGTTATTGAAAGCAGTAAATGGTAAAATACCTTAATTTGCA
>JAWVYR010000359.1:0-2273 GCA_033722635.1 Balneolaceae bacterium
TTTCGCAGCCCGGTAGGCCGGCAGGAATCCGAAAATGACACCTACGATCGTACAGATGATGAAGGCCACCATCACGGTACCCCATCCCAGGTAGGCCACGAAAAACTGGTTGATCGCTTCGGTGGTCAGGATCGATATCAATACGCCCAACACCCCACCGGCGATGCAGATAATCACGGCCTCGATCAAAAACTGGCTGAGAATCTCCCACGCCTTGGCCCCGACCGCCTTTCGGATACCGATCTCCTTGGTACGCTCGCGCACCGACACAAACATGATGTTCATCACCCCGATGCCGCCGATAAACAGCGCCAGCGAGGTTAGGAAAATGCCGATCCCATAGATGGCAAAGGTCATCGACTCATACTGCTGCCGGAACATCTCCGGCTTGTTGATGGCAAAATCGTTCTCCTCAATTGGATCCAGCCCCCGGATGCGCCGCATGATTCCCTCCAGCTCGTATTGGCCCTCCCTGAGCGCCTGCTCGGAGGGAAACTTGACAGAGAGCCGCACATTCCAACGGCTGCCGTACATCTCTTCAAAGGCCGAGAAGGGTATCATGATGCGATTGTCGACATCCTCCAGCCCCAGAAATTTTCCCTGCTTCTCCAGCAGGCCGATCACCAGAAACTTACGGCCGCTGATGCGTATCTCTTTGCCCAGCGGATAGGCATGTTCAAACAGGGCCTCGGAGGCACTTCGCCCGAGCACCGCGACATTCGCCCCCGAGCGATCCTCCTCTGCGGTGAAGAAACGCCCTTCATCCACATTGAGCGCCTCGGTCCGGGTAGTGCTTTCGGACGCGCCCTGGATCGTGATATTGTTAACCGATCGTTCTTTAAATCGCACATTAGCGCTTCGGAAAGAAGCCACCGACACCGCTTCAGCAAACCGGCTGTCGTTGCTGATCGCCGATGCATATTCCGGCTTCATCTCCCGGCGATTGCGGTACTCCCACCATTTGTAATCGCCGGTACCGAGCCCCCAGGGCCATTTTTGCACATACACTACATTGCGGCCGAGCATATTCATGCTTCGTTCAAACGCACGGTCGACCCCATCGATCATCGTGGCCATGCCGGTCACCGATACAATACCGATGACGATACAGATGGTGGTGAGCGCTGATCGCGTCTTGTTGACTTTCAATGCCCTGAGCGAGATTTTCAGGCTCTCCCAGATGCTGGCAGTAAAGCGGTAGATTCTCGACATAGAGATAGAACTATAATTTATTTCACAGTACCATTGATACGTAGGGGATCCAAAATCGTTTCATCTCCCGATTGAATAATTTGCCGGTTTATGCTGGCTGGGCTTTCCAAGAATTTAATTTATATTCGAATAAACGTAAAAAGATACTGTTATGGAAAAAATTGATATTCTGGCACTGGCGGCACATCCCGACGACACCGAGCTGGGCTGCGGCGGTACGCTGGCCAAACTGTCCAGGCTGGGCTATAAAATCGGGGTAGTCGACTTCACCCAGGGAGAGATGGGAAGCCGCGGCACCCCCGAAAAGAGGCTGGAGGAATCGGGCAAAGCCGCTGAGATTATCGGATTGAATATCCGTGAAAACCTGGGGCTGCCCGACACCAAACTGGAGAACAAACCGGCCTTCCGGGAACGGATCATCAAGGTGGTCCGCAAATACCGGCCGCACATCTGCCTGGTAGGTCCTCCGGATGATCGGCATCCCGACCACGGCGACGCCACCCGCCTGGCGATCGATGCCCTCTATTACAGCGGGCTGTCCAAGCTGGAGACGACCGGTGCCGACGGGAATCCGCAGGAGCGGTGGCGCCCCTCCCACATCCTCCATTACATGCAGGACCGCCCTTTTGAACCCGACCTGGTGTTCGATATCACCGACACCTTCGAAACCAAGATGGAAGCGGTGTTGGCGTTTGACAGCCAGTTCAATGTGGAGGACCCGGGTGACGAGCCGGAGACCTACGTTTCATCCAAGCGATTTTTTAAAAATTTAGAGGCGAAAGCCCGCCATTACGGTCATATGATCGGCGTGACCTACGGCGAACCGTTTCTCTATCACCACGGTCCGGTTCCGTTCAACTCGTTTGACCTGCTGATGGATATGAATCCCGAGCGGTAAGAGAGACCTTCATACATTACCTCGTTACGATGCTCCTGCGTCGTAACGCCGATAGCTGCGCTCCCGCGCAGCGTTGTGTTGCAGCACCGGCCTGATGCTTGGCTTACCCACAGGATCGGGATGAAAAACGCTGCGCCGCGGGAGCGACGCAGCGAGGGGAAAA
>JAWVYR010000360.1:0-2240 GCA_033722635.1 Balneolaceae bacterium
ATCCTCCTTGACCGCCTTCATAAAATCATTGGGGATCCGGACCGAGTTGTTGGAATTTTGTCCGCTTACCGTATTGTAGGCCTCCGAATTCCAGTCGGTGTCGTAGGTATCGAATTTCAAATCGGTGTATCCCTGCGCAGCCAGCTGCACCACCCGCTCGATGTAGTTCAGCGGTACCTGGTCGCGGCGCGCCTGCTTGATCGCTGCTGCCAGCTCCTTGTTCTTCAGCGGATCGCGGCTCACCGCCCCGTTGAAGGTACGGCCATCCACCTCGATCGGCTTATGGCAGAGCTTGATGATATTCTTCAGGTGCTTCTCCAGTAACCGGGAGCCGGTCACGATCGAGGCCACCTTCTGCTCCTCCCGCACCTTCCAGTTTACATATTCCTCGATATCGGGATGGTCCAGATCCAGGGTCACCATCTTTGCTGCCCTGCGGGTGGTGCCGCCCGACTTAATTGCGCCGGCCGCTTTGTCCCCTATCTTCAGGAAACTCATCAGGCCGGAGGATTTGCCGCCGCCGCTCAATGGCTCGCCCTCTCCCCTTATCTTGGAGAAATTGCTCCCGGTACCCGAACCGTATTTAAATAGCCGGGCCTCACGGGTCCAGAGATCCATGATGCCGCCTTCGTTGACGAGATCATCCCGTACGCTCTGAATAAAACATGCGTGCGGCTGAGGGTGGGTATAGGCATCTTCCGATTTTTTGACTTTCCCCGTCTCCGGGTTCACATAATAATGGCCCTGCGCCGGCCCGTTGATGCCATAGGCCCAGTTCAGCCCGGTATTGAACCACTGCGGGCTGTTGGGAGCTGCCATCTGGTTTGCCAGCATATAGCAGAGCTCCTCGTAGAAAATCCGTGCATCCTTCTCCGTATCAAAATAGTCATGCTTCCATCCCCAGTACGTCCAGCACCCGGCCAGTCGGTGGAACACCTGTCGGCTGTCATGTTCACCGCCGAACCGCTGCTCCTCATCCATATTCTTCAGCGCCTTTTTGTCGGGCTCGGAGGGGCACAGCCATTCCGGTACCTCCTCCTCCTCTATCTTTTGTACTGCAGCCGGTACACCGGCTTTTCGGAAATACTTCTGTGCGATGATATCGGTGGAAACCTGCGACCACGACTGGGGGACGATCACCTCATCCTTTTTAAATACGACAGATCCATCCGGATTCTTTATTTCGGACGTTCTGCTTACAAATTTCATCTCCCCGTATGGACTGTCCCATTCTTCTTTGGTATAGAAACGTGTAAATTTCATTGATTAAACTCCTTAATCTTAACTTTGATTCCGTCTGGATAATAGACTATAAAAGGAAATGACCTACCCTAACCGACCTTTGTGCTGATGAAATAATATACAGGACAAGAGGAGCTGTGCAAGTAAAAAATCAAATACTTTTCCACAAATTATTGGAGTTTTCCACAATTCAACTTTTATGATTGTTGGGGTGCGTCTTAATTAAATGTAATTATATATATTAAAATATATGCAGAAATAAAGCACCCAAGCATTGCCTTTCAGCACTGATGAATAAATGGGCTTTGAACAGTATATAGTGTATATATCGCCGGTTTCCAGGATTGAAATCTCGGCTAAAAAGTTATCCACAATGCAGTCGGGCGGGGAAACGGACAGTAATACTACCAATTTTTATATTTCATTATATGACTACTATAATAAACATCTGATTATAATATAATAGCAGATTTTTATATCAATTTTATAATACCATGACTGTATATGTATATATATAAAGTATTAAAGCAAATTTTGGATATTTTGAATAAATTAGATTCCCATCTACAAAATGTAGACAGGAATCCATCTTTATTTAACGAATTGTTAACGGCCGAATCTATATTTGGCTTTAAGAAAAAATCCACGACCCCGGGTGGTGAATCCTCTTATCTCCACGTAGTCGGTATCGAAAATGTTTTCCACTTTGCCGGATAGCTCGAAGCTGGAGTTAAACCTGTATCGAAAGCGAAGATCCGTTATGTTATAATTGTCAATCTCGCTGCGATCCAACGCCCCGATAGGACCCAGGGATCCGCTGAAGAAGATGTCATCGCGGGACCCCACAAAGCGAGATTCAGCCCCTATATTCAGCGCAGGCAGCAGCTGGTAATCCACCTTCAGCGCTGCCGACACGCTCGGTCGGCGAGTCAATCCCTCCAGTTCTTTTTCCGTATCCAAAAATTGCCCGCTTTCAAAGACTTGAACGTGGTTGCCAC
>JAWVYR010000361.1:0-2229 GCA_033722635.1 Balneolaceae bacterium
AGTGATTTCAAAACCCATGTAATCGGGAGTGATCTTAGGCAGATTCCAGGGATCGGAAATAAATTTCCAGACGGCTTCCAGATCGGAGGGTAGATTTTGTTCTCTTTGAAGTCGGTATACAGCCATATAAAATGATTAAGAGGGTGTTATTGCTATGCCGTGGATCAGGTCACGGAAGAAAAATAGCCAACAAGCATCAGGCAATAATCCTTCCCTCTTAACCCCAAAAAAATGACCGGGGTAATCAGTGCAAAATTTTACCCATATAGACCTGTCCTCTCTTTTCATCCCGGTAATGGATCACTTCCGGCAGATAACCCCACCGTTCAAAACCGAATTTTTCCATCAGGATGATGCTTGCGCTGTTCCCCTCGATGATAATGGCGATATAGATGCGCTGTTGAAGAAAGGAAGCCTGCTGGACGCAATGGTCCACCAGGGCGCTGCCGATACCACTGTCATGGGAGTCGAAATCCACGTAAAAGCTGATCTCCGCCACCTCCCGCAACGCCTGCCTTCCCGAACGGTAGGGGGAGAGGGAGACCCATCCGAGCACCCGGTTCTGCTCTTCATATACAAAGATGGGGTGACGCTCCCGGTTGTGACGGCGGAACCAGGCTTCTCGTTCGCTCCTGGTAAGCGGTTCGGTATGGGCGGTCAGAAATCCATTTTCGATCGCCTGGTTATATATCGCATCGATTGCTTCCAGGTCTTCAAATTCAGCCAGTCGTATCATCTACTCCGGGTCACTGTTTTCAGCTATTCTACGGTCCTTCCGGTGACGCTGCAAGGCCCTGGCATACCGGCGTATGCGATCTCCCTGCGATACGCTCCGCTCTACTCCCCATACGGTTCCGGGGAAGTCCATCTGCTGTTGTAACTGCCAGATTTCATTATGCTGCCCGGGAGGGAATATCTGGGCAGGATTCCCGACTGCGATCCATCCGATCGGCACCATCGATTCCTCCTCCAGTACGGTATTTACATGAACCACCCCATTTATGCGCACTTCTGAATGCTTTTTTATGTGAGCGCCGTTGAAAATGGTTGATCCGGTGGCGATGAATACCTCCGATTCGATTTTATAACCGCTCAGATGGCACTGTGG
This sequence comes from Balneolaceae bacterium, assembly GCA_033722635.1. GTDB lineage: Bacteria > Bacteroidota > Rhodothermia > Balneolales > Balneolaceae > JAWVYR01. The sequence continues at coordinate 1,109 of JAWVYR010000361.1, forward strand.
ACCCACCAGTACTGCGTCACCGAGGATTGCGGGATCCTTTGGAGTGCCTCGAACGATTGCATGCTCCATGATAACGCATTCTTCCCCGATCGTGACCGGACCGCCTTCGGCTGTGATTGCAGCTCCGAACAGCACGCAGCTTCCTCTCCCGATAGATACATCACCCCGGATCACAGCATTGGGGGCGATGTAACTGTCCTCGTGAATGTCCGGTTTTATACCCTCATACTCTAAAATCATATCTCCGTAGAAAAATTGTGATTAAAGGAATAAGCACCAGTATATAGAAATCTGTCGAATGATAGAAGGTGGGTTTAGTTGCAAATCTGTGCTGTTAAACGGATCCATTACCGATCCAGATCCAGCACCATGGGCGTATAGCGCAGGCCCTCTTTTACCTGTTCCACAGAGGTGGGGATAAAGCCGATGCGCTTATAGACCGGAACGGCATTCGGCGATGAGTTTACCGTAAGCTCATTAATGTCGGGGTCTGACTTCAGGCATTCGGTGATCGCTCTCTGTACCAGTTCCCTGCCGATTCCCTTGCCCTGATATTCCTTCTTTATGAAAAGCAGGAATAGATGATTGTTATCCCGGATTCCGGCGATCCCGGCCATTGCGCCATCTAATTCGGCAGTCAATATGAAACCGCCCTCTTCCAGTTTCTGCTTCAGGCCTTGCGGGTTAACAATGGAATAAAATGTATCGATGCCCTTTTGATCCTGGAGAGGCGCGATAAATTCATCAAAGACCTCCGAAATCAGCGTACAGACTTGTTCGATCTCGTTTTCACCGATTTTTCGTATTCGACATCTGTTCGACATGATTGAAGGATTTTTTATCGGATCGACGCGGTTCCCCAGAAGTTGAAGCTGGCCGGTCGCCAGCCGGGTAGGTACATGGTTTCCATATCCTTGATCTTAAAACCTCCCTCCCTCACGATCGCGGGGATATCACGGTTCATATTGCAGCCTCCGCCCAGTTTTTTCCAGATAGGATTCAGAAGGTTCTGCCAGCGGCGCACACTGGCATCAGGAGCAAGGCCGTGTTCGCAAAAGATCAGCTGACCGCCCGGTTTCAGCACCCGGGCCATCTGGTGCAGTGCAGCATTTACATCGGGA
>JAWVYR010000362.1:0-2229 GCA_033722635.1 Balneolaceae bacterium
CGCCCCGACGATTGTCGGGGCACCCCCTGCAAAAGGGGGACCAGCGGCCGGACGGGAATGAAATCGATAACAGTGAACTTGCCGGCCGGGGGCTATTTCAGCTCCAGGATCGTGGCAGAGCGCGCGGGTAACTTCAGGCTTTTCAAATCGTACGTTTTACCGGTCAACACATCGGTGCCGGTCACAAATTCTCCGATCCTTTCAGCGTAATAGTCGATTTCGAGGGCTTTGATCTGATCGTTTTTATTGAGAATGACCATGACGGTCTTCTCCTTATCATACCGAAAATAGACATACAACCCGTCGTGCTGAGGTGCATAATGCATCAACTTGCCGGTGTGGATGACGGGGTTATCCCTCCGCCAGTTAAGCAGCTTCCGGGTAAACTCCTGCGCCTCTTTCTTCTTTGATGATAATCGATAACCGGTGAAAGCGTTGATGGTATCAGCACGCCATCCTCCGGGAAAATCGGTGCGTATCTCCCCATGATCCCCCGTCTTTTCGTTACTCATCAGAATCTCCGTTCCGTAATAGATCTGGGGGATGCCGCGCATTGTCGCGATATAGACCATGCCCATTTTGAACAGATCGAAATCGTGATTGACCTGCCGGTAGTAGCGGTCCATGTCGTGGTTGTCGGGAAAGATCACCAGGTTGTATGGATCCGGATAAAGGAAATCATCGGTCAGTTTTTCATATAGATCGATAAAACCGCTGTTCCAGCTCTCCCTTTCGGTGATCGCCTTTACCAGTGCATGCTGAATAGGGAAGTCCATGAGACTGGGAAGGCATGAGCCAAATGGTACCGGCAGTGAATTCCCGCGCTGCCACCGGGCTACCACGGCCGGATTCAGGCTCCACTCCTCACCTACGATATTGAAAGAGGGATACTCCTCGAGGATCCGGCAAGTCCACTTTTCCAGGAAAGCAGCCCCGGGATAGGGATGCGTATCGTGGCGAATGCCTTTGAGTCCTGCATATTCGATCCACCATATATTGTTGTAGATCAAGTAATCGGCCAGCAGGGGATTGTCCTGGTTTAGATCGGGCATGGCGCTCACAAACCAGCCATCGGTAAATCTGCTTCGGTCGATCTCCGATGCATATGGATCGTGCAGCGTGCGTCGCCGGTGATTGGTCTGCTGGTATGCATTCGGGTAGTGAATCCAGTCGTCGGTGGGCAGGTCATCCATCCACCAATGCCAGACACCGGAGTGGTTGGTGATGATATCCTTGATCAGTTTTATTCCCCTTTTTTCCGCCTCCTCCGCCAGTTTCCTGTAGAGATCATTGCTGCCGAAACGGGGATCAACCTTGTAAAAATCGGTGGTTGCATAGCCATGATAGGATGTTCGGGGCATGGCATTTTCCAGCACCGGATTGAGCCAGATTGCCGTGTATCCCATCTCTTCGATATAATCAAGATGATCGATGATTCCCTGCAGGTCGCCACCGTGGCGGGCATAGTCGTCAGTTCGGTCCAGGGTATCGGCATAACCTTCCACGCGGTCGTTATCCGGATTCCCGTTGGCGAAACGGTCAGGCGTGATCAGGTAGATCACATCCGAGCTGTTGAAGCCTTCCCGAAGCGCTGAGCGGGGATTTCTTTTTTTCAGTTCGTACGGAATTGAAAGTACTTCCCGCTTATTCTCTGTCAGTGTGATGTCAAACCACCCGGGCTCGGTCGCCCCGGAGATCTTCAGATATATAAACAGGTAGTTCTCATTTTCAACAGGTACGGTTTTGGTAATGGCAACACCATCATAGTCGATTTTTGGGGACAGACCGCCGATTTTATTGCCATAGAGCATCAGCTGCAGCTCCGGATTGTGCATCTCGGTCCACCAGTGGAGCGGTTCCACCCTTTCGATGGAAGGAGACTGCGCAAGCAGACAATGATTGATTGAGAGCGACATGAGCGCGGTTAGAAAGAGCCAGAGAAAATACCTGTACATGACGGGAGACTGCATTAAAGATTCTATTAAATTGTGAAATTAATGTATGAGTTAGCGATACCAAATACCGGCTCATTGGAGTCCCTGTTTAATCAACCTGATAAGGAATAAAAATTATTTAATCAGCAACATTTTGCGGGTGGAGCTCCGGCTTCCGGCATTCAACCGATAAAAATACAACCCGCTGGAAAAGCCGGAGGCATCCAGCGTCACCACATGGGAACCGGGAAGCTGTTCTCCCATATCCATCGAAATAATTTTTTGGCCGAGTATA
>JAWVYR010000363.1:0-2134 GCA_033722635.1 Balneolaceae bacterium
CGCAAGATCGATGAGGATGTGATCCGTTTCTGTGACGCGATTCGCGCCAATGCCGATACGGAATCGATTCCCATATTCATCATCACCCGCGACCGCCAGGGGCGGATGGATATCCCGGAATCCCTTTCGGATCTCACCTTTATCTCCGGGGCCACCGACCGCGACCGGCTGATACACCTGATCGACAATGTGCTTCGGCACAACATCACCCTGAAGTTCTGGGGAGTGCGCGGCTCAACACCATGTGCTAACAGGGAGAATATTGAGTTTGGAGGCAACACCACCTGCGTTCAGATCGAACTCCCCGACAGCAACGAACTCTTGATCCTGGACAGTGGAACCGGAATCAGAAATCTCGGTAACCAGCTGGACGAACAGGGAGAGCAGGTAAAGGGTCACATATTTATTACCCATCCCCATTGGGATCATATCCAGGGTTTTCCCTTTTTTAAACCGATCTACAACCGGAACAACCATTTCGATATTCATATGCCGCCACAGGTGAACGGAGGCTGTAAAGAGATCCTGTCCGGTCATCTGACCAAGACATTCTTCCCGGTAACCCTCGAGATGATCGACGCCAATATTGAATATATCACCCAGAGCGAAGAGCGCCAGCAGTACCCCGGTTATGAAGTGGAGTACATGCTTGCGAACCATCCGATCAATACTGCCATCTACAAGATCCATATCGGCGGAAAGAAAATTGTGTTTTGTCCCGATAACGAGCTTACGCCCATCGCTGAAAAAACCGACGCCTTTTTCTATACCAAGCTCAAGGAATTCTTGCAGGATGCGGATATCCTGATTCACGATGCGCAATACGACCGCAACTCCTACAAGGACAAGGTGGGATGGGGCCATTCAGCCTGGGAGGAAGCGGTCGATTTCGCGATCCGTTCCAATGTGAAAAATCTGTTCCTGACCCACCACGATCCGGATTCCAATGATCTCTACCTGAAAGATCTGGATGAGCGGATCAAGGACTCCTACAGTCACCAGTTCGATACCATTCAGCTAACCAAGGAGGGCGACGAAGTTCAGGTGGGTGTGGAGGTGGAGGCCTCTTCGCTTAAAGGTACACCCGGACACCTGCCGCTGCACTGAAATCGGCCTCGGCATTGGGTACCAGGTCCACGATGGGAGCCAGCTCAAAGAAGAGATCCAGCGGTGCATCCTGCGGGATATAGTTGATGCCTACCGGTACACGTACGCCCAGCCGCGAGTCGTTACTGAACACCAAGCGTCCGCCCACACCGAAATAGACCGGCAGCAGCCCCTTCTCCACTTCATCAAAAAGGGTATAGTTGTGCCACAGGTAGTCGGCATGGACCGATAGGGCATCGTCCCCGGCAAAGGTCCAGGCCAGGCCGCCGTCAAAGGCATTCCGGTTGTTGTCCCATAACTTGACACTGAGGCCGGTCGGTTCCCCAACCATCAATCCGAAACCGAACTTTCGGTCAAACACGTTATCCTGGGCTACCGCTTCAGAAGAGAATGCGAAGCCCGACAAAACCAATCCGCAGATCAATAAAAGGGTCGCTTTGCGTACCATCGTCGAGATTATATTTATTTGGATTTAATTGGAAAGAGATTCTATTTAAGGATACTCCATAATGAAAGAAAAGTTGCCAACGTTTCAATTCCTTAACATGTGTTTGACCGTATGACGGATGATCTTCTGATGATATTTGTGAAAAATGTGGTGGAGGGCAGGGTCAAGACACGTCTTGCCCGATCGGTCGGTGCGGAGAAGGCAGTTGATATCTACCGGCGCCTGCTTGATTACACCCGGGAGGTAGTTTCACCGCTGGACTGTTACAAGCTGGTTTGGTATTCCCGGGCTATCGAGATTGATGACGGTTGGACCGACTGCGAAAAGAAACGGCAGCAGGGAGAGGGACTCGGGGAGCGGATGAGCTATGCGTTCCGGGCGGCGTTCGAAGCGGGCTATGAGAAGGCGGTGATCATCGGCAGTGATTGTGCAACGATTGAGACTTCGCTGATAGAAAAAGCGTTTGAGGAGTTGGAGGATTCTGATATCGTATTGGGTCCTTCCCGCGACGGCGGTTATTATCTGCTCGGGATGAAGAACTACCATCCGCAGCTTTTTGAAGAGATAGACTGGAGCACC
>JAWVYR010000364.1:0-2069 GCA_033722635.1 Balneolaceae bacterium
GACCGCAAAACATATAGGCATGGGCCAGCCTGTTTTGGCTGATGGCGTTTTCCAGCGTATTGCTTAAGTGTTCCTGAGAGACAATTTCATCAAAAGTTCTCGGACGGTAAGTACGTCTTAACGAACGGTAGTGGTCAGTCATCTACAGATTAAGGGATCTTTTTCTGCTCCTAATGCACCAACATCCAATGTACAAAATATCATAATCAATATCGTGCCTGTTCCGGGTTGATTCCTCAATTTCCCGTATCTCAAATCATGTAGATCGATTCCCGCTTGCCTATTCTAATTGTTTAATACTAAAACAATTCACAAAATAGTTAATAACTATCACAGCGAACGAATACTAAACAGGGGAAATGTTATTATTCATCTCAAGAACTCTTATCGCAATCGCTACCACCGTCTTCTTTACTGCGGGGCCACTTGCAGGGCAGAATCTCTTTGATGAGGGCCGTGAGGCGGCTGCCTCGGGCGATACCCTGAAAGCTTTGGATATCTGGATGCGGGCGCATTCAGAACTGGACGCTCCGGAGACCCGGATCGGCATCGCTTTTATAAAACTGGCCACGGAAGCGGAACTGACAGACCGTTACGAGATGGCAAGCAGGCTCTATTTCTGGGGTCTGGAAGCCCGTGATCTGGAAGCGAATCGGGAGGCACTCGAGGGGGAGGTGCGGCGGATCGACCCTCTGCTTTCGGATGAGCAGTCCGCCGAATGGCGCAAACTGTTGAACAACGCTGATCCTGAACTCTTTGAGCGGATCACCGGCTTCTGGCAAAGTGTGGATCCCACTCCGTTGAGCAGCTATAATGAACGATTGATTGAGCATTGGGAGAGGATCGCCTACGCCGAAGCACACTATCCGAAGTCTAGAAAGGAATTCCTTAAAACCGGTGACCGGGGAGCAATTTATATCCGTTATGGCCGGCCGAATAGGATACACAAGGGTTTATTGCAATTCAATTCCAGCATGGCCAGGGCTTGGATTAGTGAGATCGTGGTACGGGCAACCAACAGTCCCAACGCCGCATCCAGCTTGAGTCCTCTGATCGAATATAAAATCCGCCAGATGAAAGATTTTTACACTGCTCCCCGATACGAGATTTGGATCTATGACCATCCAAAATCGGAAACGGAAAATCTCATCTATATCTTCGGCACCAATGCCCAGACCGGCGAGATGATGGGCTTGCTTGATTCGGCAGAAGACATGATACCCCGCGGGGCCTTCAGCATGTACGACCGGGGTGAGACGGCTACCCGACAGGTAAATCCAAACCCGGTGATCGATAACATTCGCCCGGGCGTGATCTATCAACTGATGTATTACGACCAACTGGCTACCGTGGACCACTATTTCGGAGAGCGATTTGAGCGCATCCGAAGCCAGGTGGTGACGCAGGGTGCTCCCAGCGTGGGATCCGGCAAGTCGATCGCCTACCAGCATCGAAATGAGATGGAGAAAATGCAGCGCAGCGCTCCCGAGGAACAGTCCACCTACGAACAGGGGATGGTGGATATACCGTTGAAGGTTTACCAGTACCGCCTGCTGGACAATGCCAACAAACCCTATCTTGCCACGATAATGCAGAGCCGTCCACAAAAAGCTTTCAGGATCGACTTTTTTGCCAACTATCCTCAGGCCTCCACCGCGTCGGCAGATAATTCGTTAAATATGAACAGTGTGGATCAAAACAGGCTGGACAACTACACGCTGGTTCACGGGTTGCGTTTATATAATCAGGAATGGGATCTGCTGACACAGGGACGATTTGATCCGGCGATTGTTACTGGTGCCGACAAACCGTCAGTTTCGGTATTCAATGTGCCTCATGTTGGGGAACAGGTTATCCAGGTGTTTGCCGCTGAGCTCCACAATTATGATGATGAAAGTTCCTACGGCTATGGCGCGAGTCCCTTCCCGAATTATTTGAGGGGAACCGGGGAGGTACAGAAGAGACAGCCTGCCGAGCGGCTGAATACCAGTTTTGCCAGCCTGGAGATGGGCGACCTGGTGATCGGTTATGAGAAGCGAGAGCCGATTTCTGAAAACGACCTGTTTCCC
>JAWVYR010000365.1:0-2065 GCA_033722635.1 Balneolaceae bacterium
CGGATATGGGTACGACATGCACCGGCTGGTTTCGGACCGGCCATTGATTCTGGGAGGGGTGAGGATACCCCATGAAAAGGGGCTCGCCGGTCATTCGGATGCCGATGTACTGGCCCATGCCGTTTGTGATGCACTGCTGGGAGCATTGGCGTTGGGCGATCTGGGAGCCCATTTCCCCGACACGGATCCTTCCTACAAGGATATCGACAGCCGGAAGTTGCTACGCAGGGTGAATGTACTGGTGCAGGATCGGGGATACCGGGTTGGAAATATCGATGTGACGGTAGTTGCGCAGAAGCCCAGGCTGGCCGAGTATGTCGGGGAGATGCGAAACAATCTGGCCGGAGATCTCGAAACAGAGGTGGAACGTATTTCGGTAAAAGCCACTACCTCCGAGCAGCTGGGACCGGAAGGCCGCGGGGAGGGTATCTCTGCAGCAGCGGTTGTACTGATATATGAATATGAAGAACAGCCATGATTGAACAGTTTACACAGGAGCTGATCAACTGGATAAATGCGCTTCCACCCGCGAGTATCTACGGCGTGTTTCTGCTGGTAGCTTATGTTGAGAATATTTTACCCCCCATACCCGGAGATCTACTGGTTGCTTTTGGCGGGTACCTGGCCGCGGAACAGATCATAGATATCGTACCCGTTCTGGTGTTGACCACGGTGGCCTCGGTCTTCGGTTTTATGACGATGTACGGTCTGGGCGCCCGCTGGGGAACGCTGATAAAAGAGAAACAGGATGAATTCTGGCTGTTTCGATTTATCCATATCGAATATATGGAGAAGGTGCGCGACTGGATGCAGCGCTGGGGACAGGGGGTGATCCTGGCCAATCGATTTCTGGCCGGAACCCGGTCGGTGATCTCCCTGACCGCCGGAATCAGTCATACCCCGGTCTCCTCCACCATTATCAGCTCGACGGTGAGTTCCCTGCTGTGGAATTTTCTCTTGCTCATGCTGGGATGGATCATTCATGAAAATTGGCGGGTGATCGGGGATTATCTTTCGGTATACAGCTGGATTATCCTCTCTGGGATCGCGTTAATCGTGTTGATAAAGCTCGGTCTGAACTATCTGAGAAAGCAGCGTAAAAGCTCCCGCACATGAACCGGTGCGATGGCAAGTTTTCTGAGATCTGCTATTGACAAAAATCTAAACGGTTGTTAGTTTACGGGTCTTTCGCCGTGAGGATGGTATGGCTTTTCGCGAAGCTGTTTTTACTGTTTGCCAGTGAATTTCAGCGGTTGCGCGACGTTAGTTGCAGACCCGGTGGTTTTAGGTTCACCGGCTCGAATCCGATCGCTGATTCTTTGACTTGATGAGAAGGATTTGCCAGCGTAGCTCAGTGGTAGAGCAGCTGTCTTGTAATCCCGACAGCTGTCGGGACGTCGGTTCGAATCCGGAAGATAGATTCTTTGGCATGATGAAAACGAATTGCCAGCGTAGCTCAGTGGTAGAGCAGCTGTCTTGTAAACAGCCGGTCGTCGGTTCGAATCCGGCCGCTGGCTCAAGCAAAATTATTCCCGGCGAAATTTATTTTTTCACATACTGATATTTGGGGGGATACCAAAGTGGCCAACTGGGGCAGACTGTAAATCTGTTGGCGTGAGCCTTCGTAGGTTCGAATCCTACTCCCCCCACTGAGGCCGGTATCGCAGAAAGGGCAGACAGCCCAATCGAATGCTTCCGGTATCGAATTTGTATTTGAAATAAGCGGGTGTAACTCAATTGGTAGAGTGTCAGCCTTCCAAGCTGAATGTTGCCGGTTCGAGCCCGGTCGCCCGCTCGCTTTTTGACAGGCAGATATTCAGATAAGCCGTTATAGCTCAGCGGTAGAGCACTTCCATGGTAAGGAAGGGGTCGTCGGTTCAAATCCGACTAACGGCTCATTTGGAAACGTTCAGTTATTGACCGGAACAGTTAACCGTTAACGAAAGGTAATTATGGCAAAAGAGACATTTCAGCGAACCAAGCCACACGTAAACGTAGGCACGATTGGACATGTAGACCACGGCAAGACGACCCTGACGGCGGCGATCACGGCGGTGATGGCCCG
>JAWVYR010000366.1:0-2029 GCA_033722635.1 Balneolaceae bacterium
GCCTGGATCGCCTCCACGAACTGGGAACTCCCGTAACGGGCCACAATGGTGTCGCCCAAAACCACCAATAAAGTGGCCGCCCCGGCAACCAGCATATGGGTGCGCAGCCCTGCCGGCTTGCCTGCTATCTCCCGTTCCAGCCCGATGAAACCGGCAAGAATGATGGAAAGCAACACCTTTCCTATTTCAATCATTGGAAAGTCTAATAACATGCCTCTGTTATCTTTATATTTGTGTTTAGCTTAGGTCAGAATATGACTGCAGAAAGGTTTAAAAAAAAATGAAGATTTCCTATTTCCATGGAGACAAGCTTTTGGGAAAAACGCTGGCAGGAGGGCCGCACCGGTTGGCACCTCGACCGGGTATATCCACCGCTTAAAAAATTTTGGCCCTTGTTCGGCCTGAACTCAACATGCCGGGTATTTGTGCCGCTCTGCGGTAAATCGCTGGATTTGCTTTGGCTGCACGATCGGGGTTGTCACGTGGTGGGTAATGAGGTGGCGAAAAAAGCGGTTGAGCAGTTTTTCCGGGAATCCGGACGGCAAGCTGCTACGGAAACCGTGTCTTCCTTCACCCTGTACCGATCCGATGAAATCGAGATCTGGCAGGGTGATTTCTTCGATCTGCACCCCGAACTTTTTGATCCCTTCGATCTGATCCATGATCGAGCCGGCCTGATCGCGCTCCCTCGTAATCGGCGAGAGGAGTATGCAAAAAAACTGATTGAAATTTCGGACCAACAGACGAGCATTTTCCTCAACGCCTTCGAATATGATCAGCAGGAGATGGAGGGCCCTCCGTACGCCGTCTTCACTGAAGAGATCGAAGCGCTGTTCAACGGACGTTACGATATCACGCTGCTCCAAAAGGAATCAATCCTTGAGGATATGAGTTCATTACAACGACGGGGTATCACTAGTTTTTTAATTGAAAAAGTATACCTGCTGAAACCCAAACAGCGATAAGTCGAATGCATTGCGGAAATACGGTATCGGTCCTGCAACGCTTATTTCTTGCTAATCAGTTGCATATCATAAGGTCGGCATGTATTTTCAAAAGTCGATTTTCTGCAAATACTTTACAAACACAACAAGGATAAGATGAATATCGAAAAGCGAAACCAGCTGCTCAGCATCGCCCTGGGAATTGTCATACTTGTTTTGGGATATATCCTTTACCACTCGATCGTAGATCCCTATCAGAAAGTTATCGAACGGCAGGAGATGAGGGAACGGGTCCGCCATCAGATGAGCAACGTGCGGGATGCCCTGATGCAGTACAAGCGGAACAACGATGAGTTCCCGCCCAGTGAGGGGGGATTGGACAGCCTGGTACAATTTCTGAAAACCGATTCGCTGATGATCGCACAAGGAGATTCGTTGTTCAGGCCGATGCCGCCCGATGTGTATAACCCGGATTCGCTGATCCATTCGCCGCGGCCGCCGCATAAGAAGTTCGAATATGTGCTCAACGATACATTGCGGCCGGAGATCTATGTGCTGCGGGATCCGGATACGGAGGACCGGATCGGAGACCTTGAAAAAACCACCCTGCTGAATGCGCCTAGCTGGAAGTGATGAAAGATGAACCCGTCAGGACCCAGTCTTGGACTCTGTTTTTACGGCAACCAACTGTTCTATGCGGTGAAAAAGCCGGATCGTCCCGGGAGCCTGACGCGGGTGGGATCGGTTGACTTCAATTTTAACGTGACTGAAACGATCTATTCGGGAAATTCCGGACATTTTTCGGGCATCGAGAAAACGGTCCGGCACCTGAAAGATCAGTTCGAGATCGATCATATCCGCATTCTCTCCTTTCCCGACCGCGAATGCTGGACTGTACTCCCGAAGCTGGTCTATGACGAACCCGACGAGCGGGAAGCTTATATCGATATCCTGATGAAGGGATCCAAACGATCCGACATCGAAGCCACCTGGTTCGATATCAGCAATGACAGCTACAAATTTTTGCTGCTGCGCAACCGCTCCGCCGTACCCGGCCTTCAGAAACTGGCCGCACTCTCCTCCAC
>JAWVYR010000367.1:0-2005 GCA_033722635.1 Balneolaceae bacterium
GAATATTTTGTCCGAAAGTGATACAGCTTTCCGTCGGTGGTACGGGCCAGCCCGACCGACCAGTTGTCCGTCAGCCCGTAATCGAGACCCAGCCTCACATTCACCCCCTGGTCCAGGCCGAAGAAGTTTTTGAATGGCTCATCGTTGATCAACCCGAAATTGTGCATGATCGTTACATTCAACACACCCTTCTGTAGATTCTGCACCGTGCTGAGACCGATCAGATTGGGAGCCAAAAATGTTTCGACCTTTTGGTCGGTGGTGGCTCGCTCTCTTTCCATCTGGGCAAACCCCGAATGTGAACATACAAACAAGAACAGTAGAATCGGAATGACATTTCTTAACATAGGGTACTCAATTAATTTGAATCTGCAGTTTCTGTTGGTTTGAGAAGTGCGTCGATCTCGATATCCTGGTTTTCATCAACCCGGTAAAATAGAATGCCCGGCGGTTCGATATCGTACTCCTCGATATTAAGCGTCCATGCCGCCTGCACCCTCAGGCCGCTATCGGTCATCTCCAGGGTACCTTCGACCGTCACCTTGTTGGTGACTCCGTGCACGCTGAACTCTCCTTCGACGGTGGCGGGCTGTTTTCCCTCATTGTTCGGATCAAAAGGGGTCACCAGTTTCCCGAAAAATTCCGCAAAGGGGTATTTTTCGACATTCAAAGTCTCCCGCATATCCTTGTTGCGCTTGGATACCCCGGTGTCGATCGTATACATATCCACATAAAAATCAACCGTGGAATCGGCCAAACTGATGCGGCCGACCAGCTTGTCGGATTCACCGGTAAAACTGTGCAGGGGTACTTCCGAATGAAATTCCACATGACCGTTCTCGGTCTGGTAGACCTGGCCAAAAGTGGTGCTCGTACCTGCCAACAAGAAAAGGAAAAATACCAGGGCGAGATGATTGAACATCGTCTCAAGCGAATTCATTAAGTTGGATGGAATGCCCAAAATCATCAATTGTTGGGGGCCCCGTCATCGATCCAGGCCTTGATGGAATCGATCTCGGCCTGATCCAACGCCCCACTATTCAGGGGCATTCTCTCGCCAAATGTAGGATTGTCATTTTCAATTTTGTCCACGATAGGACTTCCCTCGCCTGTTTGCGGATTATAAGCATTCGGCTCACCGGGTTGAATAACTTCGATACCGTATTGATCTCCTACGCTGCTTAATGCGGCATCATGGGAGCTCAGATTTACCCCGCTTTCCTGGGTGGTGGCGTTATGGCAGCCGCTGACTGCACAATTGCCATTGAATATCGGTTCAATATCCTCGGAGAAGCTTACATTGCGATCGCTACCACCCCCTCCACCGTTTCCTCCTCCTCCATTTCCTCCCCCTCCGTTGGATCCGGTAGAGCTGCCTCCGCAGGAAGCCAGAAACAGGGTGCAGGTTCCCATAAGGACAAATAAAATAGACTTAAACCGGCTGATGATATTATTGTTCATCAGTAAATACCCTTCCGTATGCGTATCAGACCTTTTCATAGATTATCCGCGTTAATTGGATTTGGTTTTATTTAAGCTGTAATTTTTTAATATCCAAATAAGAATACTGCCCGCAATACAAAACCTGTCTCCTATAATTGGATCGCATTAACCCAAATAGGTTACAACATTATTTCGTTCTGAGGCTATATTCCGGCATATGCCATACACGCGTGAATTGCGTATACTGAATAAGACGACAGATATCAGTATAATCTTTCTGAAATGATGATCGACCGCAAAAAATCTCTCGACTTGTTGAATCGGTATATCGACAGCGACAACCTAAAACATCACTGCCGGATGGTTGCTGCCGCGACCGAAGCGTATGCCGAATCATTGAACCGTTCCCCGGAGGAGGTTGAACAGTGGTGGGCCGCCGGACTGCTCCATGATTTGGACTGGGAAAAATACCCGGAAGAACATCCGAACAAAGCGGTTCATGAAATTTTACCTGAACATCACTACCCGGATCCGGTTATTCAGGCTGTCGAGGCTCACGCCC
>JAWVYR010000368.1:0-2003 GCA_033722635.1 Balneolaceae bacterium
ACAACCATCCGATATATCAGAAAGCAAAAAGAGCATCACCAGAATATGTGTTTCGACAAAGAGATGTCAGCTATATTGAAAAAGCATGGAGTTTAATTCTATGAAATAAATTATTATAAGCTCAGCAAGGAGCTGAAAGCTAAGTAGCCCGGTCATTCATGGCCGGGCGGTAAATCATGTACAGATCAATCCGCTGGAATCATAAAAGCGGTGATCCGAATTTGCCCATTATACGATCCGTTCGATTCAATTTTTCCGGTATTCTATTCGGTGAACCAAACTCACTTATTTAATCCTTCCCAACCGCACCTACTGGAATATAAAACAGATCAATCCGCCCGGCAAAGGCATATTAAGTTAGGCATCTTTGATAAATAGATTTTATCTTGGCATCTATTTTAAAAGAGTACATTCGGTCATGAATGCTGATACCAATTTAGAATTGATATAAATACTTTGTGAGCGATTTGCGGGGTACTATTAGAGAAAGATTTTCCATAGTTTCCTGCCGGTTAATTCCGAGGGTATCGGATGCTATTGTCAGTAACATCTTAATCTCAGTTTGATTTATGGGTCAGATTTTTCCGAAGTGGGCAAACAGGGTACCCAGACGAATACTTATCGCCCTGATAATTCTGTCGACGGCGTCCGTTGCCTTTGTCTGGTATTTTTTCTCACCTGAATATACGGATGTCGGTTACGCCCCTGATCAACCTATTCCCTACAGCCATAAAATTCACGCCGGCAAGCTGGATCTTGACTGCCAGTACTGCCACACCGATGTGTTCAAGTCGAAGATGGCCAACGTGCCGCCCACCGAAACCTGTATGAACTGCCATAATCAGATTCGCACAGATCAACCGACCATTCAGCAGGTTCGCGACAGCTGGGAAAAGGATGAGCCGATCGAATGGACCCGCGTCCATCACCTGCCGGATTATGTATATTTCAGTCACAAGGCGCACGTAAATGTGGGAGTGGGATGCGAAACCTGTCACGGCCGGATCGACCGAATGGAGGTGGTTTTCCAGAAGGAACCGTTGAGCATGAGCTGGTGTCTCGACTGCCATCGTAATCCCGAAAAATACCTGCGGCCGGTGGAGGAGGTCACCACCATGGGTTATAAGGTGGAGAACCAGATCGAACTGGGCAGGAAGCTGGTGGCAAAGCATAATGTACATGCCCCTGAATACTGCCAGGGCTGTCACTATTAAAGTTCCAGTGCAAGAAAATTTGAATTAATCGATAACAAACCGGATGAGCGAAGAACAAAAAAATCCAAACTACTGGAAGAGCTTAAACGAGCTGGCACAAAACGAGGAGTACAAGCGGTATGCCGAGCGGGAGTTCCAGGAAAACGCTTCCGAGCTCAACGACGATGTCTCCCGCCGCAGCTTCCTGAGAATTATGGGCGCATCGATCGCCCTTGCAGGATTCGCCTCCTGCCGCCGTCCGGTACAGAAAATTCTACCCTACTCGAAGCAGCCTGAGGATATCGTCCACGGCGTGCCCCGTTACTACGCCTCCTCCCAGCCGTTTCAGGATGCCCTGACCGGCATCGTGGTGGAAAGCCGTGAAGGCCGGCCAAATAAAATCGAGGGCAATGAAATGCATCAGGCCAGCCGGGGAGCTACCAGCATATTCGGCCAGGCTGAGCTGCTCGGACTTTATGACCCGGATCGGTCTCGCTATCCCCTGCAGAACGGCGAGCAGTCGACTGACAACGCATTTCGCAAATTTTGCAATGATCATTTTTCCGACGCCGGCCGGTCGATAACATTTATTTCGGAGGCCAGCTCCTCCCCCACATTCCATCGGCTGCGCGAACAGGCGCTTGACAGATTTTCCGATTCCCGTTGGATCACCTATGAACCGTTTGGCGAGGATAACGCGCTGGCCGGCACCGAGATCGCCTTCGGCGAGCGTCTGAGGACGGTCAATCATTATGGAGAAGCATCGGTGGTTGTTGCTCTGGATGACGATTTTATGAATCCGGCCGCCAA
>JAWVYR010000369.1:0-1982 GCA_033722635.1 Balneolaceae bacterium
CCGAAACTGGAAACAAACTGCCTCCCGCCGAACGCCTCCGGAACCTAATGGAGGAGATCGAGCTGGCTGATGAAGCCGGACTGGAGGTATTTGGAATTGGAGAGCATCATCGCGAAGAGTATCTCTCCTCATCACCCTCCACCATCCTGGCTGCTGCCGCTGAGCGGACCAGTCAGATTCGCCTGAGCAGCGCCGTTACCGTGCTCGGTTCGGAGGATCCGGTTCGCGTTTACCAGCAGTTTTCCACGCTGGACCTGCTTTCGGAGGGGAGGGCGGAGATCATGGTGGGCCGCGGTTCGTTTGTCGAATCCTTTCCGCTTTTTGGATATGCTCTGGAGGACTACGACGAGCTGTTTTCCGAGAAGCTCAACCTGCTGCTGAAGCTGCGGGAAAACGAGCATATAAACTGGGAGGGGAAACACCGCCCTTCGATCGACAACCGGCCGGTCTATCCACAGCCTATGCAGTCGCCGCTGCCGGTCTGGATAGCGGTGGGCGGCACCCCGCAATCGGCCTACCGGGCGGGTTCGCTGGGACTGCCGATGGCACTCGGCATCATCGGCGGGGAGCCGAAACGGTTCCAATCACTGGTGGATCTGCACCGGGAAGGGGCGCAGGAGGCGGGCCATCCGGAGCCGGCCCTCAGCATCAATTCCCATGGATTTATAGCAGAAGATTCCCGGGAAGCAGCCGATATCGCCTTTCCGGCTTTCAAGCTTACCATGGATAAAATCGGCCGTGAGCGCGGCTGGGCCCCGATGACCCGTGAGCAGTTTGAGGCATCTCGCGGGCTTCACGGCGCCAATGTTGTAGGGAGTCCGGAGGAGGTGATCGAAAAGATACTCTACCAGCATGAACTGTTCGGGCATGACCGATTCCTCCTGCAGATGAGTGTGGGTAGTATTCCTCATGAGAAACTGCTTCGCTCGATCGAGCTGTTTGCGACTGAGGTGGCCCCGTCGGTCAATAAAGCGTTGGGTTAATGGAACACGGATGACACGGAATTTAACTGATTTACACAGGTTGAAAGTATTTATCAGTGTGAATCCGAAACATTCGCCTCATCCGCGTTCTATTTAAGATATCATCGAAAAGCCGTTGTTCATCCGCCAGCGCTCATCCAGCCGGTATAGCCCGGCATCCCGTGCTGCCTGCCGGGCCTGCCTGAACTCCTTCCGGTTGGTCGACCGGTTGATCTTTTCGTAGCGTTCTGGTTTTCGCAATACCCGGGCGTCGGGGCGATACTGGTCCATCACCGTCACATAGGTATGTTCGGAGATCTCCTCGGCCAGGAAACGGAATATCTCTTTCTCCCCGCCTGTGCCGTTGGGCATCACCAGATGGCGGACGATCAGTCCCCGCAGCGCCAAGCCCTCCTCATCGAACTTCAGGTCGCCCACCTGTCGGTACATCTCCCTGATCGCCGCCCGGGCCACCTCGGGATAGCTTTGTTCCGTCGTATAGGTCCGGGAGAGATCCGGATCCCAAAACTTGAAATCGGGCATGTAGATGTCGACGATATCCTCCATCAGCTTCAGCGAGTGGATCGAGTCGAAGGCGCTGGTGTTGTAGACGATCGGCAGGCGCAGCCCCTTCTCGATCGCCGGCGGTATCGCCTCCAGCACCTGCGGCACCACGTGCTCCGGAGTCACAAAATTGATGTTGTGGCATCCTTTCCGCTGCAGCTCGATCATCATCCCGGAGAGCTGCTCGGCGGTGACGGTGCGGCCTGCGCCGTCCCAGGAGATCTCATGGTTTTGGCAGAAGACGCACTTCAGATTGCAGAAGGAAAAGAATATCGTCCCCGACCCACTCCATCCCCGCAGCACATCCTCTTCCCCGAAATGGGCGAAGTAGCTGCTCACGTAGGCATGGCGGCCGGTGCGGCATTTGCCGTGTTGATCCTCCATCCGGTTTACATGGCAGTCGCGCGGGCATACGTCGCAGCTCTCCAGCACTTGAAGCCCCTCCTCGATCCGTCG
>JAWVYR010000370.1:0-1969 GCA_033722635.1 Balneolaceae bacterium
CGGATGACCCACGATATCAGAGGATTTCACCACGGTGCCATCCTCCAATTCCACATCTTTGCCGGCTTTGAGATCCTTGTACTGCCAATCTTCGCTGATACCCATCGCTTCCGCCTTTTCGGCATCCACTTTACCGGGCCGATCTTTCTCCTGGAAGCGGAACCCTACACAGAATTTGGTATGATTCAGCGTACGGGCCTCTACATAAAATTCCTCTTCGTCTACAACTTTTTCTTCCTCCATATCCTCCTTCATCTCCACGTAATGGATAGGGAAGTTCAGTTCAACGCCTGCAAACTTGAAGTTCCACTCGACAAATTCCTGGATTCCCTCCGGAGCCACGATGGTGAGCTCGCGGTCTCTGCGTTGCAGCTGAAGGGTGGACAGCAATCCGATCAGACCTGAAAAATGATCAGTGTCGAAATGCGAGATGAAAATACAGTCGATTTTTGATCGCTTCATACCTGCTTGCAACATGCGCATCTGTGCATTTTCACCGCAGTCGAAGAGGTAGATGCTGCCCTCTCTCCATAGAGCGACGGATGAAAGGTGTCTGGTTGCAGTAGGGGTGGCAGAAGCTACGCCTAGAGGTACAATAATCATTTTATTCTCCCATTTTTTCTGGAGTTTTCCGCGTTCAAACGAAATACCCCGGTTTTCGTAAGTTAATATTTACTATTATAGTTCAGCCAGCTCTTCCTCCAACAGTTGTTTGTGGTACATGGCTGAATAACGACCTTTTTTCTGTAAAAGTTCTTCGTGGGTTCCGGATTCGACGATCGTGCCATCTTCGAGATAGTAGATCTTTTCTGCATCCTTTATAGTAGAAATACGATGACTAATCATAATTGTTGTGTTACCTTCCATTTCATCGCGAAGGTGTCGCAGGATGGCTTCCTCTGTTTTTGTGTCGACAGCGCTTAATGAATCATCCAGTATTAGAATTTTGGGATCCCTTATCAATGCCCTGGCAATGGCGGTCCTCTGTTTTTGACCACCTGAGAGGGTAACACCCCGTTCACCTAACATAGTCTCAAATTTTTTATCAAAATCCAAAATATTGTCTTTCACCTGAGCTTTTTCTGCGGCCTTTTCCACCTCCTCCATCGAGGCGTTTTCAGCACCGAAGGCGATATTCTTGCCGATGGTATCGGAAAACAGGAAGGTATCCTGGGGCACAAAGCCGATTTCCTGCCTCAGTTTTTGTATGGGAATATCGGTTATTTTTGTTCCATCGATGCGTATCTCCCCTTTTTCCGGCTCGTATAGCCGGGGGATAAGTTGAACCAACGTTGATTTGCCGCATCCTGTTCGTCCGACGATGGCGATATCGCTGCCGGCTTTCACTTTCAGGTTGATCTCCCTGAGCGCATATTCCTGTGCGCCCGGGTAGCGGAACCATACATCGTTGAATTCGATGGTACCTTCTATATCCAGCTCTCGGGGTGTTTCGGCAGGCACCTGCTGCTCCTCCTGCTCGGTCAATATTTCGTCGATGCGCTTCCATGAGGCCATCGCACGCTGGAACCGGTTGACGGTGTATCCGAGCGAGGCCACGGGCCAGGTGAGATAGGCTACATACACCACATACTCGACGATGTTGCCTACCGTCAGAACGCCCTCAATGACCAGCTCGCCCGCTTTCCAGACCACGATGATCACCGATACCCCGATCAGCAGGTTCAGAGTGGGATGAAACATCGATTCCACCAGGTCCAGGCGCAGCTTCTTCTTTCGGTATGATTCGCTTTCCTCCTCGAATCGATGCTGTTCGTACGATTCGCGGTTGTAGGCCTTGATAAGACGGATGCTGGAAAAGGCCTCCTTGGCGCGGCCCGCAATATCGGAATACTGTTCCTGAATGATGCGGGAATAGTCGTTGATGTAGCCGCTGATCCAGTAGGCAAAAGCGGAGAGAAAGGGCAGCGGCAGCAGCGCCCAGAAAGTCAACCGGGGGCTTACGATCAGC
>JAWVYR010000371.1:0-1954 GCA_033722635.1 Balneolaceae bacterium
ATATGCCCTGCACTATCCCGGCAACCTGCGAAAACTCATACTGCTGAACTCCATGCCGGCCAGCACCGAACTTTGGAACAGGGAGGAGATGATGCTGGCAGAGCGCATGACCAGGAGCGACAGCCTGGCCCGGGTAGAAATCATCCAATCCGAAGCGTTCAGGAAGTTTCAACCGAAAGCGATCGAAGAGCTACTTTTGCTTTCATTCAGAAATCAGTTTTTTGATGGCTCTAAAGTGGACAGCCTCGATTTTTATATTCCGGATGATTATATGGAGAGGAGCCGGAAGTTTCGCAACCTGATGGTAGACCTAGCAGCATACGATCTGCATGATCAGCTCTCCGTTGTCAAGACTCCTACCCTGCTGATCTACGGCTCCATGGAGCCGGCCGTCGAGATCAGCGCTCCCCGGTTGCAGAAAGAGCTGCCCAATTCGACCCTCGTGATCATGGACGATACCGGCCATTTCCCCTTTGTTGAGAAACCGGATATATTTTTGCAATCGGTACGGGCTTTTTTGCATCAGCGCTGAAACGATCCCCGCCTGATTGCGGGTTTCTGCCGACCGGAAAACTGTTTAATCGTTTTTCCTGCCATAATTGTTGATGAGGGTTATTGGCAATAATACAACACTGTGTATATGTCACTTGAAATTGCGTTGCGACTCATCGCCGGTTTCATTCTGCTGGGGCTCAATGCCTTTTTTGTGGCTTCCGAATTTGCCCTCACCCGACTGCGCCAGTACTCACGCGACGAGGTGGTTGACAGCCCCGCGATGGAACGGGCCTGGAAGATGACCGAAACCCTTGAGTTGTACCTGACGGGCTGCCAAATAGGAATTACTTCCACCAGCATCATCCTGGGGGTGGTGGCGGAACCGGCCGTGACCGCCCTGTTCGAAATGGTGCTCGGTGGACTGGAGCTGGGATGGATATCCTCTTATTCGATCTCGATCGTATTGTCGGTGATACTGATCAATTTCATCCATACCGTATGGGGTGAACAGACCCCCACCTATCTTGGGGTAGAAAAAGCCAAAGCGGTGTCCCGCTATTGTGCCTATCCCCTTTACTGGTGGAATAAAATGATCTATCCTGTACTCTATCTCGGCGACAGCCTGACCAAGGGCACGCTCCGGCTATTCGGTATCCAGATGAAGCGATCCTGGCTGGAAGGCCCGGACGAAGAACCGTCAAAAGCGGATATCAGGAGCGAAATCGCCAATCTCCTGAAAACAGAAGGGGTGCCCAGGGATCGCCGAAAAGAGGTGATGAAAGCTCTTGAAATCGATGAAATCCCGGTTGAGCAGATCATGGTTCCGCGCGAGAAAATCATCACCCTCTCCACAAAGCGCTCGCTGGCAGAAAACCTCCGGATCATCTATGACAACATGCACGCCCGCTATCCGCTGATCGAAGATTCGCTGGAGGAGTTCAAGGGCATTCTCTATACACCGGAAATATTGGGCAATATCGAAGCACTCAAGAATGGTGAAAAAGAACTGGATGATTTCGACTGGCCCAAGATGACCGTATCCAGTGACCTGCCGGTCAGCCACCTGATCGACCGCTTTCAGCAGCAGCACCATGAACTGGCCCTGGTGACTAACAACGGGCGCGTGCTGGGGCTGGTTACCCTCACCGATGCATTGGAAGTGATCGTGGGCAGTGTTGAAGATCCCCTGGATCTGGCCGGTTAACAGGATCGAATCGATCTTGCGGAGTTCCCACCGATGTGGTATTGTAGTGAACCTTTATCATTCATGTAAATCCGTTACCTGAGCTGATTTTATGCGCTCCTTTCCACCGGGCTGCCTGGCCCTGGTACTGTTCGCGTTCCTGTTGGTTATGCTCCCTTTTTTCCTAGCTGATGTGATGGTGTCCGCACTCAGCAAGCTGGGTCTTTCGCCCCAGCAATCGGTGTTTGCCGCCATCGGCATATTTTTCGGTAGCAT
>JAWVYR010000372.1:0-1912 GCA_033722635.1 Balneolaceae bacterium
CCTGAATATGTCGCCGGAAGAGCTGCAGCAAACCCTGAGCGCGATCAATCCTGAAAATTTTCTCTTCTACCTGTTGTCGGCCAATATCATGCTGGTGGTGTTCAATGTGATTCCCGCTTTTCCGATGGATGGGGGACGGATCCTCAGGGCGCTGCTTTCGATGAAGCTCGACCGGGTCAGGGCTACCCAGATCGCCTCCGGCATGGGACAGATGGTCGCCCTGTTTTTCTTCTTCATCGGGCTTTTCTACAATCCGTTACTCATCCTGATCGCGCTCTTCGTGTTTTTCGGGGCTCAGGGCGAGAACAGGATGGTTCAGCAGCTGACCCTGCTCCGCGACCACAGGGTCCGGGAGGCGATGATGACCGATATCACGGTATTGAAACCGGATACTACGCTGGATCATGTGATCGATGTGATTCTGTCGGGCACCGAACGCAATTTTGTGGTTGCCGAGGAGGATGAGGTGAAGGGCATCGTCTATCAGGAGGAACTGGTAAAGGCGATCAGGGAGCGGGAGCGGGATACCGAAATTCGGGAGGTAATGAACCGCGACTTTGAAATCGTGAACCATGATGAGCCGTTGACCGATGTGTACCGCCGGGTGAGCAGCCTGTCGACCTCTTTTTTTCCGGTCAAGAAAAACGGCGAACTGGCGGGAGCGATAGATATGGAAAATATCAACGAATTTATCTCCCTGCGCGCCTCACTCGATTACTGAGTGCCGGTAAAACCATCCTGCACGGCCTAAACGTTTCCCGGGTGAAATGTTTTATTATAACCTGAAGTAGTACAAAGCCATACCGAACTAATCTATCCAGATGAAGGATTATTCCGAAGAACTTGAACTGGCCCGGCAGATTGCACGGGACGCCGCCGAACTGGTCCGAAACTACACCCTCGACCGGAATTTCGATGTCGAATTTAAAGGCAAGAACGACCTGGTCACCGATGCCGACCTGGAAACGGAAAATCTGATTCTTGAAAAGTTGTCCGAGGCTTTTCCCGATGACCAGATCCTGGCCGAGGAGACCTCCAAGAACCATATCCTGCCCGAGGAGCGTACCTGGATGATAGACCCGATCGACGGGACCACCAATTTTGCCCATGGATTTCCCGTCTTCTGCGTTTCGATCGCGCTCTGGGAGGAACAGGAGGCCAAGATCGGTGTGGTCCTCGAGGTGAACAAGGAGGAGCTATTCCACGCAGTGAAGGGTGAAGGAGCCTATTTGAACGATCGGCCCATATCGGTTTCGTCGGTGGAAGACCCGCAGTACGCAATGATCGGAACCGGATTTCCCTACAACGATCTGAGCCTGATCAAGAACTACGTGCGTTTCTTCGAGTGGTTGCTCTATCGAACCCAGGGAATACGACGGCCCGGTGCGGCCTCCTATGATCTCTGTTGCGTCGCGGCCGGGCGGTTTGACGGATTCTACGAATATTCGCTGAATCCCTGGGATGTCGGGGCAGCCTCGATCATCGTCAGGGAGGCCGGCGGCGTGATCACCGATTGGATGGGCGGAAACAACTGGCTGTTCGGCCAGCGTATCGTGGCGGGAAATTCGCACATCCAGCAGTTTCTGGTGGATGCGATCCAGGAGCATTTCCCGAAAGAGGAGCTGCGGATGTAGGTTTTGAGCTGGAAGGATAACTAAATCTACCTAATACTCATTTTTCCCCTCGCTGCGTCGCTCCCGCGGCGCAGCGTTTTTCATCCCGATCCTGTGGGTAAGCCAAGCATCAAGCCGGTGGTGCAACACAACGCTGCCCGGGAGCGCAGCTATCGGCGTTACGACGCAGGAGCATCGTAACGAGGTAACAAGAAGGTGATTGGTATAGTAGTGGCGAAGCAAAACATGCATTCTTTTCTCATTCAATAGTCATCCCGACCGCAGCGGAGGGATCTTCC
>JAWVYR010000373.1:0-1909 GCA_033722635.1 Balneolaceae bacterium
GTGGAATATCGAATGCCCAACGTTGAAACGTTGGGCTATTTGCCTTGCGCCTGTGGTACGGGCTTACGTCCGTGATTTCTTGTTCCGTACCTCCGGTAGCCCGGGACACCCCTCCCAGGAGGGGAGTTCATATCAATCCTATTTCATTTGGTTCAGATCGACAGGGAAGGAGCATGGACAAAAATATTTCCCACGGTATCGACATCCGACTCCCTCCCCTTGTCATTCTGAAAAAATGATGCGAGCACAGCGAGCCATCATGTTATTCAGAATCTGCTACCGGATCTATACACATATCCCCGCTTTGTTGCATCCGTGCTATCCGCGTTCCATCCTCTTATAATAAGCGTTGCAAGTTTGATCCATTAAACGTTTCATTATCCCATAGGCGATATCGCGATAATCGTATCGAGAACCTCAACCTGTCATCACTATCCAACGCCCATGATGCCCGGTTTCGACAAACTGATCGAGTGCCCGCGCCGCAGCTGCTCGCACAAGATGATCCGGCACACCCTGGAGTCGGGCAATACCTCCGGTGCCACCCGATGGACCGACGGCCGCTTTGACGCCCCGATGCTGCCGCAATACCCCGATTTCACCCGGTGCCCGGAATGCGGCTGGTTCTTCTGGGTGGAGCAGGCGGAGGAGGTCGGGGCGCTGCCGGGCGGCATGCCGATCCCCGATGATGAGGAGGAGTTCAGCGAGTGGAGGGAAGCCACCGAGGTACAGGAACCCACCTTCGAGCAGTACCTGGAGGCGCTGGAGACCAAGCTGGCCCGGTGGCCCGACCCCGAGAAGAATCTGCGGCTGCGGGCCTGGCAAAAGTACAACGACCGGTTCCGCCCAGACCCGGAGAAAGGCGAACAGACCGCCCCGATCAAGTGGACGCCCGCATCCCGCGAGAACGCCAATAATGTGCTGATGCTGCTGGATGAATGGCACCTGGAGGAATCCCTCTGCAAGGCGGAGCTGCTGCGGGAGCTGGGCCGCTTCGGGCTGGCCCTGCAGATGCTGGATATCCTGGAAGAGCGTCACCCCGATCACCGCCTTCGGGACACGGCCGAGCGGATCCAGGAGCTGGCGGAGACGGGAAACAGTGAGTTGGCAGTGGTGAAATCACCATATTAAATAACTTAATTTTCTATTTTTCACAGCAGAACAAATCACAGAAAACCTTCTTACTATGCCCAATGGAGGAGCGGGAAACTGCAGCAATTGTAAACACCTGAATGAAAAGAATGACTGTATCCTCAGAAGCGTAAAGATCCAAATACCTCACTGGACGGTATGCAAAAATTGGAATCAGGATGATAAAGACCCCATAGGCCCCCTGTATGCCATCGTCGGGGAGGTCAGGAATGGAGCTGTCAGTTACGGCATGATCCCCTATTTTGAAGGGCAACGCGTAGATACTGTACAGCAGGCAGATGGAGATACAACGGTCCGGTTTACCGATAACAGCGGAGAGATTCACGAGTTTGATAATGTGAAAGAGTACATGGACTTTTATGAAAAGTATAAAGAACAATGAAATTTATCGATGGTTGTAAATAGACCGGTAAAGATCCTGTAAAACTGACTAAGTAATCCCGTGAAGCCCGATAAATTGAAAATCGAGATTAGCATTTACGGTTCCGATACCTCTATACTGGTCTTGAGAGACGGGGCCTTGCATTACGCCAGTGGAAAAATGTTTGAACTGCCTCCGAAAGGGGAAGTCATCACACCCTCCGAGGAGGCATGGAAGATGTTTCGGGAAGAACTGGACCAAATAGATATCTGGAATTGGCAGGAGACGTACAGTTCAGAAATCCTGGATGGCCTGCAATGGACGGTAGAGATTGCCTATGAGGATAACCAAATTTTGACCGGAGGCATCAACGCTTTCCCGGGTGAAGATAGGAAC
>JAWVYR010000374.1:0-1907 GCA_033722635.1 Balneolaceae bacterium
AGGGCCGGTCATGAGGTAACGATATTTGAAAAAGAGAGGGAGCTGGGTGGGCATATGGCTACTCGGTCGGTCGGAAACGGATCTGCGGTTCAACTCGACTACGGTATCACCCACTTTACCGTAAAAAGCCCGGGATTCAGGGCGTTTGTGGATGAGCTTGAAGAGCAGGGGCTGGCTGCCAAATGGTCGCGCAACATCGGTTATTTCGACGGTGATCAGCTTCATGAGTTGAATCCCAACGTGGAGTTGAAAACCTACTGGGCACCCACCCGGGGATTCGACAAGATCGTACAATATCTGAGCCGATGGGTGGAGGTCAAAACCGCCGAAAAGGCCGGAGGGCTTACCTATATCGGACCCGATCGGCGGAAAAAAAGATCCTGGATGATCAATCTGACCGATATCAGCGTCTTCGAATGCGATGCTGTAATCATCGCCGCACCGGCCCCGCAGGCTCTCGGCGTGTTGCAGACCGCACAGGATGAAACCCCGGCCCGGAAAATCATTCGACACATCGACGAGATTCGTTATCACTCGGCATATGCATTGATGGCGCTCTACCGCAACCGGGAGATTCCTCCCTTCGATGGGGTATACTGTGACGACGACCGGCTTTCCTGGGTTATCAACGAAACATCGAAAAAGGATTCCCCACAGGGTGATGTGGGGCTGGTGATACAATCCGGCACCTCATTTGCGGATCAGCACCGGAAGACAGCTCCGGAAAGAATCGAAGAGTTGTTGCTTGAACGGACCGGCGAGATTATCGGCGGGTGGTGCAGCAGCCCGGACTGGACCGATATTCACTACTGGAAACACACCCAGGCGGTGAATCCGATGGATGAACTGTTCCTGGAAATGGATATGGAAGGGGCGGCCCTGGCGCTGGTAGGGGATTATCTGGGCGGCAACACGCTCGAGAGCGCATATCTCTCCGGGTATAATCTGGCTGATTACTGGATCGAAAAGTATAAGGAAGTGGTTGCATAACTATCTCCGGCTGCGTCCGTTGTAGTTCTACAGCAAAAAAACGAACAATTCGGCGAACCTTTTGGGATCTCTTAAAAAACTAAACCGCTATTTTAAGAAATATACCGGCACGATCATTATCGGGTCGATATTTCTGACCGCGGCCAATTTTTTCCTGGTATGGATTCCTGTGTTCATCCGGCGCACCATGGATGAAGTTGCGGCCCTTGAGACGAGGGCGGCTGTCGACTACCCGGGCCTCTGGGAGGTACTCTTCAGCAGTGAAGCGGGGCGTATACTGGCCGAAAACTCGCTCTACCTGGTCGGTGCGGCCGCCGCTTACGGGATATTGCTGTTTGCCACGCGGCAGACGCTTATCGTCACCTCCCGCCGTATCGAATTCGATCTCAGAAACGACATATTCGACAAGCTGCTAAAGCTGCCCCAGCGCTTTTACAGCCGAATGAAATCCGGGGAGATCTATGTGAGAGCCACCGAAGATGTATCCAAGGTGCGCGAGTACTTCGGGCCCGCCTATATGTATACGGTGAATACCGTTACCCGGGCGGGATTTATCATCACCGTCATGCTGATCGTAAGCCCCCGGTTGACTTTCTGGGCGCTGCTGCCGCTGCCCTTTCTCTCCGCTTTTGCCTACTGGATCAGCGGCTACATCAACGACTATTCCCGCATCATTCAGGAACAGTATTCCGATATTGCGGGCCGTGCCAAGGAGGCCTTTTCCAGCATCCGTCTTATCAAGGCCTACAACCGCGAATCGTACGAACAGCATCGATTCGAGGAGGAAAGTGAATCATATCGAAAGAAAAAACTGCGCCTGGACCTGGTGGAATCGATGTTTCATCCCACCCTGAACCTGCTGATCGGGGTATCGGTGATCATCGTGGTCTGGAAAGCGGGCGAGCTGGTCATTGAGG
>JAWVYR010000375.1:0-1855 GCA_033722635.1 Balneolaceae bacterium
GGTAAAAATATCTATCCGGGTCCGATCGAGGATATGTTCAAGACCAACAAGTGGATCGACCAACTGGTGGTGATCGGCGAGCGGCAGCCCTTTATGGCGGCGCTGGTGGTGCCCGACTACGATGAACTTGAGAAATTTGCCTCCGAGCAGAATCTGGAGTATGACTCCCGCGAAGGGCTTATTCAACAGGATGAGGTCCAGCAGTTATACCGCAAACAGATACGAAACTATTCAACCGATCTCGCCTCCCACGAGAAGATCAGGGATTTCCGGCTGGTGCCGGAGGAGTTCTCGGTGGAAACCGGGGAGTTGACTCCCACCCTGAAGGTAAAACGTCGAATTGTGGAGGACAAATACAGCCACTTGATCGATGATATGTTTCAAAATGTGGCTGTTTGAAACGCGGTACTCACCGCGATGGGTTGCATTGATTTAATACGCGAATAGGAAAAATAATCTCAAGCAGCAATTATGTCATACAGCGTACTTTTTTGGGTTCACGTTCTGTCCTATATCACCTGGCTTGTCGCTTTTGCCTTCAGTCTCTATTATGCCTATAAAGTGGGTAAATCATACAATTCGCCCTCCGAGAGACGATTCATGAAGCTGGAGCGCCGGGCAACCAGCATCGGTGCCCATATAGGGGCTTTGGGTATCCTGATATCGGGTGGAGCGATGGTTTCGATTCCAGGAGGCCAGCAGTTCGGATGGTTTAACTTTGACAACTTCGCCTGGCTTGCTGTTAAACAGGTGGTGTTTTTTCTCATCCTGATCCTCGTCGGTTTTTCCATCAAACGTGGAATCGATTTCAAAAAACAGCTGCGTTCTGAAGAGGGAGAGATACCGGGAGAGGATGTTCGGAAAAAATGGAAGCGGGCCTATGACCTGTCGATGGCGGTCTATGCCCTGGTGATCCTCAACACCTTTTTGGGCCTCTACAATACCGCGCAGATTTTTAAGCCGCTGTAACAAGATAAAGGCAAAACCTGCAATGTTTCAGGTGCCATCCGGCAGGTTCCGGTGGAAGAGCGATAAGAAACGATTCACCCTTCTACGGTTTACACCGAGGTCGCTGTAGCCAGTGCGGCTGGCGCTGCGAAGATGGAGCATGGTCCCTTTTTTTGGGTTTTTTTCCAGCTTTATCGAGAGATCGTCGCTGAAAAAAACCACGACAAATACCGCCTCCAGCCGGTAGAGGTCCGGATCCGCATCGATCTCCTTCGGTTTCATCGCATTCAATCCCGCGACCGCGGCGTCCCAGGCCGTCTCCAGCGGTTGATCAACCGCTCGGGTCACCCGAACACAATTAGGGCTGTCCGGACATTCGGGGAGCGGATTCACGGAGAGGTCCTCGCTTTCCAGATCGGTGGATCGCGAACCACAGGCAACAAACAGGGACATAGCAGCAACCAGAAGCATCAGGTGAATATTAATTTTCAGCATGGGTGACGCCGAGCAGATTCAGGGCTTCATTCACGGTTTCAACAGCCTGAAACAGATCGACGTTATCAGCTTTGATGAATTGCTGATCTACGGCTGTATCAACAAATTCGGCGAGCGGGCTGTAATATCCGTCGACATTCAGTATAACAATCGGTTTTCTGTGAATCTTCAGCTGCACCCAGGTGATCGTCTCAAACAGCTCCTCGCAGGTACCGAAGCCGCCGGGCAGGGCTATAAATGCATCCGAGAGTTCGGCCATCAGGGCTTTGCGTTCATGCATCGTTTTGGTGATGTGCAGGGCGGTGAGATCGCGGTGGGCTACCTCTTTGCGCATCAGGTGTTCCGGAATCACCCCGTGGACTTCACCCCCGTAGTCCAGCACCGCATCGGCCAGGATGCCCATGAGTCCCAC
>JAWVYR010000376.1:0-1803 GCA_033722635.1 Balneolaceae bacterium
CGGATTCGAGCGACTTCAAAATATCGGTGATTTAGATGATTGAATAGTTCAATCCAACAAGTTTAAAAGATATGAATATGCCCTTTAAATGTTAAAATTGAATGAATTTTTTGGTTTATTAATACCGTTATATTTCAAAATAAAGTTAACTATTGTTCCATTAAAATACGATTCTTCCCCGTGGATAATTTTATGTATACTTCCCGGGTTTAAAATCATATAACAAAGTCTACCGAAGTTACATTCTGATATCTTTCATGACTGAAAAAAAGCAAAAAACGAGGAGTGCCGAAGGGGTCAGCTGGGATCTGTCCGACCTATACAACGCCATTGAGGATCCCAAGCTGGAAAAGGATCGACAACAGGTCAGGGAACGAGCCGAAAAGTTTGCTAAAAAATACAAGGGGAAGGTTGCCGCGCTTGATGCGGAGGGTCTGAGGAAACTTCTCGCCGACTATGAAGAGATTCTGGAAATCATCGGCAAAATCGGCTCATATGCCCATCTGATCTGGTCGACCGACACCGAGAAACCTGAATACGGAAAGCTGGTTCAGGAAGCCAATGAACTCTCCTCGGAAATCCACCAGATGCTGGTTTTTTTCGATGTGGAATGGCTCGATATCGGAGAAGACCGGGCTCGGGAACTGATCGACAATGAGGCCCTCTCGCGCTACCGGCACTACCTGGAAACCTCCCGCCAGTATAAAGAACATATACTCAGCGAGGAGGAGGAAAAGGTCCTTTCAGCCAAATCGGTCACCGGCAGCAAGGCCTGGAACCGATTTTTTGATGAAACGCTCGGCGCCGCCCGGTTCGAACTGGAGGGGGAGGAGGTGACCGAGCAGGAGGCGTTGAGTAAACTGCATGAACCCGATCGGGACCTTCGGAAAAAGGCCCACGCTTCGCTTACCGATACCTTTTGGGAGCTGAGCCGGACCTTGACCTTTATTTTCAATACGCTGCTGGCCGACAAACAGGTTAACGACCGGCTTCGGAACTATGAAAGCTGGATTTCATCGCGCAACCTTTCCAATGAGATTGCAGATGAGACGGTCGAGATTCTCGTTGACGCAGTGACGAACCGGTACTCGCTGGTGCAGCGTTTTTACCGGCTGAAAAAAAAGCTTCTGGGATACGATACGCTGTATGACTACGATCGCTACGCTCCGCTGCTGGAGAATCAGAAGAAGATCGAGTGGGAGGAGGCCAGGGAGATGGTGCTGAACTCTTACAGCGAATTTCATCCGGAGATGGGCACGATCGCAGGAAAATTTTTTCAGAACAACTGGATCGATGCAGCAATTCGAAGCGGCAAACGGGGCGGAGCCTATGCTGCCAGCACAGTTCCCTCGGTGCATCCCTATGTGTTCATGAACTTCGACGGAAAGATCCGGGATGTGCAGACCCTCGCCCACGAGCTGGGCCACGGAGTTC
Source organism: Balneolaceae bacterium (assembly GCA_033722635.1). GTDB lineage: Bacteria > Bacteroidota > Rhodothermia > Balneolales > Balneolaceae > JAWVYR01. Next base: position 1,435 of record JAWVYR010000376.1, read on the forward strand.
ACCAGTATCTTGCGCGGGAGCAGGGAATCCTGCAGGCTTCCACGCCGCTGACCACGGCCGAAACCGCCTCCGTCTTCGGGGAGATGCTTGTCTTCCAGAATTTGATGCGGTCGCTGGACGATCCCCGCGAAAAGCTTGCGCTGCTGACGGGAAAGATCGATGACACGATCGCCACCGTCTTTCGGCAGATCTCCATGAATCGTTTTGAGGATGCGATGCACACGGCGCGCAGGGAGGAGGGGGAGCTAACCACCGACCGTTTCAGTGAACTCTGGCGGGAAAAGCAGGAGCAGCTCTACGGGGATTCATTTGAGCTGACCGACAGCTACAGCCTCTGGTGGTGCTACATACCCCATTTTCTGCACACCC
>JAWVYR010000377.1:0-1757 GCA_033722635.1 Balneolaceae bacterium
GCCCCGGTAATCCGCATCGATGGTGCCGGGCGTATTCAACATGGTGATTCCGTGACGGTGGGCCAGTCCGCTCCGCGGGCGCACCTGAGCTTCGTACCCATCGGGCAGGGCCATCTTCAGTCCGGTGGGAACCAGTGCCCGTTCACCGGGTTCCAAAATCAGCGGCTTCTCCAGAGCTGCCCGGAGATCCATCCCCGCCGCCGAGGCCGATTCATATTTGGGGAGCGGCAGATCCCGCCCGTGTTCAAGTTTTTTAAAAAGTACTCTATTCATTTTCTGGGTTGTCTTTGGTAATCGGTCAGCTGGATTTTGACGTTGCCGAGCCACACCTTAACATGAGCCTCGACCGGCAGGCGATAGACACCGTTGCTTATCCACGCATTGAAAAAACCGCTGAAGCCGAAGGGGCCGTCGATATCGGCATTACCCTCCAGGTAATAGGTGTTGACCGGCCGTTCGAAAGCGCGATATTCTCGTTCTGAAAGTTGTGTGGTATATTGCATATCAACTTTCCCCTGCTCACGGTCGAGATACATATATACCCGTGATCTGTAATCCTCCCCGGAAGAGATGCGCGAAAGGTAGAAAAACAGCGGTCCGGAGGTGGCCGGAGTATTCAAGTCAAGCGTGTCGGCAGCCTTCCCCTCCTCCAACGCATACACTTTCTTCTTCTCATAATCATATTCATAGCGCTCCTCATTCATCTTTTCCCCGGCAATATCATCTTTCCAGTAGACCAGCTCCCTCGGGTAGGGATTGTCGATCGTGAATATGCTGTGGTAGTGATTCTCCTCCTTCCCGACGAAGGGGATACCCGAAGCCGATTTGATGATGCCCCGGATATGCCATCCCGGGATTCCGTTGTATAGCGTATCGCCGAGTACCTCTACGCGGATCTCACCCAGCTTAAAAAAGCTGTATTTTACCTGGTAGATAAACACCTCGTCCCATTGCAACAGCTGGGGCAGCGTCAGATACTGGCTGGCTTGTCTCAGCTTCAGCCCCTCTTGGCTGCGGGCCGGAAACGCCGTTAGCAGCAGGATCAGGGGGATCAACACTGCTGACATAACCGAGGACCTGATCGATGAACAGTTAGCTGACATTGCAATTGAATTATCGCTTTATCATGAAGTTGCAAAGTTCGATATTATAGTGTTAAATATGAAATGCATTGAAGGATTAATCTCTACTTTTCGTTCATGGCTCCTAAATTTCTTCGGGCGGCAAAACTGATACTGGTGCTGTTTGTGGCAACAGGCTGTGCCGAAAGCGATCAGCAAAACGAATTTGAACAGCAGGCCTTCTCTGTTCCGGAAGGTATTACGGAAATGACCGTCAACGGAACGGCGGTGCCGGGTGCGGGCGACCCCGATGACTGGCGCATCTCTCCCATGTTCGCAGGCTTCATCGAGGTATCAACTCCGGCATTCCCCAATCCGGTGAATCTCAACAGTCCGCTGACCATCAACCTGGACATCAAAGGGATCGAGAGTATCTCCGGCCTGGCCGTTTTTGTATTCCGGGATCCCGATCGTTTAGTGGGTCCGATCTACACCAATGACCAGACATCACTCTCCCCGGGACTGGAAACAATAACCCTGCAGCCGATCGACTTCTCCCGCACCGGCAATCCCACGGAGGTAGTGGGACTGAACCGAATTCTTATTTTTGACGGCCGGGAGAACCTGATCACCTATGGCGATGTTGAGGTGCAATAATCTTGTATTAAAGTCCCAAGCCCGATATTTTACTTTTCC
>JAWVYR010000378.1:0-1752 GCA_033722635.1 Balneolaceae bacterium
CAGCCGGCGTCGTTATGAAAATTGATAAGAAGTGAAAAGTGAAGCGTATGTTCAACCTTGAACAAGCCATACAATCCTGGAAAAAGTCACTGAAGAGCTCTCCTGCTTTCGAGGAGGGGCAGGTTCAGGAGATGGAGACTCATCTGCGGGACCGTATCGATCAGTATCTGAAGCAGGGGATCTCTGAAGAAAAAGCGTTCAAAAAAGCTGCGGCACAATTTGGGCCGGTCGAAGAGATCGGCGATGAAGTATACAAGACCAAATCGACCGGAATTGATGCCACCCCACCGTGGAAGCAGAAGTCGTGGATTCCCGGCATGCTGCCCAACTACCTGAAGATCGCCCTGCGAAATATTACGGGCAATAAACTCCAGTCTGCCATCAACATACTGGGATTGGCTGTCGGGCTGGCCTGCTGCATCCTGATCTATATGTTTGTCCGGCAGCAGTTCAGCTATGATACCTTTCATGAAAATAGCCAAGACATATACCTGTTGACCTACCAGGAGATAGATCGCCCGGGTGCCCGGTATTTTTCCACCACATCCCCGCCGATGGGCCCGAATATTCAGCAGGAGTTCCCGGAGGTAAAACATGCCTTGCGCCTGAGAGACAGCCAGAATAATGTATTCACTTACCGGGACAAGCGGTTTTACGAACAGAATATTTTTTATGCTGATTCAACATTTTTCGAGGTGTTCTCTTTCCCGCTGGCGATTGGTAATCCAAAAACGGCATTGAATCGACCCGGTACGGTGGTTCTGACCGCCGAAACAGCGCGAAAATATTTCGGCAATGAGAATCCCATCGGAAGGGAACTGATTCTGGATGGGGAGCGGTCGCTGGAGGTGACAGGGGTGCTTAAGCCCATTCCGGCCCATACGCATTTGCCGCTCAGCCTGTTGATCTCTTTTGAGACGTTCCGGGTACCAGCGGGATACCCGGTGACACTGAACAGCTGGGAGTGGGTCTCTTTTCACACGTACCTTCGACTCCAGGAGGGTACGGATCCGGAGCAGCTCGAATCCAAATTACCAGGTTTTTTACAAAAGCACCGTAGCGAAGAGATGGCGGCCCGGGGCCGCCTGCTGCTGCAGCCAGTTACCGATATCTATCTGAGTGAGGAACCCAGGAATGAAATTATGCGGTACGGCAACGCAAACTATGCCTACGGTTTGGGCGCCATCGCGGTGATGATACTGCTGATCGCCGGATTTAACTTTATGAATATCTCAACGGCCCAGTCACTTAAAAGGGGAAAGGAAGCCGGTATCCGGAAGGTCCTGGGCAGCAACAGGGGCCGTCTTACAGCCCAGTTCCTGGGCGAGTCGGTGATAAAGGCCCTTATGGCGTTTTTTGTAGCTATCTTCCTGGTAGGTTTCACCGATGAATATTTTTCGGGGCTCTTTGGGTTCGAATTGACCTACAACAGCGAGATTCTGCTCCTCCTCACCGGTATCTTCCTTTTTATCACCCTGTTTGTAGGTATAGGTGCAGGGCTGTATCCGGCCCTGAAGATCTCCAATTTTAAACCCGGTGAAGTGCTAAAAGGCAAACTTACGACCAGCCGTTCGAGCCTTTATGTGCGCAACGCATTGATGACCATGCAGTTTGCCATTTCGATCGGGTTGATCATCGGCAGCCTGGTCATTTCCGGGCAAATCCGTTTTTTACAATCGAAAGAGCTCGGTTTTGACCAGGAGCAGACCATCGTGCTCAAGGTGGTCAGGGAACAGTTTGAAGAACGTTACC
>JAWVYR010000379.1:0-1738 GCA_033722635.1 Balneolaceae bacterium
CTCCTGGGGCATCTCGTCTTTCGGAAGAGCATATACATCTCCACCGTTTTTGAGGGTCATGATCGCTGCCGCATTGATCAGGTCATGCTCCCCACCGCTTCGCTTGGCACTGTGGTGAACGACGTCACGCTCCTTGTCAAACCAGCCCCAGCTTCTCTCGCCGATAGGTATAAACAGCGTATCGACTTTTCCATAGTAGGCACTTTCCACAATTTGTGTGAGGTTGTCGGATTGCCGGTCGCTACCGATCAGGTTGGCGTAGCGCTTCATATCCTCGTACATATTCTGCAGAAAATAGTCCTGAATAATTTCCCACGCTTCATCACGGAGTTGCTCGTCTTTCTTCGGATCGGGATTACCATCGATAACGCTGTCCAGCAGGCGGTCGTAATGATTGGCCTTCTGATAAAGAGCCACCGCCTGATCGATACCGGCCAGGATAAGAGGATCGTTGCGCCTTTTCATCACATCGGTTACTCCCGTTTCCACCCGGATAAGAAAACTCTCCACTTCCTTCTGGTCGAATTCAACATCGCCCCAGCCGTGAAAGCCGCCCCCACCGGGAGCCGTTCCACCCGGTCCGGAGGAGAGGCTTTTCTCATATTCGTTATACTGCCGATATTCCTCCATGCTGGTTGGCGTATCATCCAGATCCAATTCCTCCGTGGTGTTCCGGGTAGCTTTCAACAGCCTGATATTTTTTCTGCTCAATGCCAGTACGCAGAAGGTTCCCTCCGTACTGATCATGGGTAGCACCGGGGTGATCAGGAAGTGGTCATCTATCAATACCTCTTCCTGCACCTTGATAGGAATCCGATAATATTCAAAGAAACCGTTGGTAATAAACAGGGCCAGGCCCTCGTCGCTATGCTGCCAGAAAAATCCCTTATCAAATAGCTTTCTCGGTTCTTCAAGCAACTTGTCTCTGTCGGTACTGCTCATTCCCATATTCTCGAGCTCCCCGTCGACCTGGGATAATAGATTTTTCAGCCGAATGGGATCCTGCTGTACCTCTTCACCCATTTTATGTGTAGGCAGATAGATCGAAATGCTGGGGTTGTCCGATTGCTCGATGAGATTGAGAATAGTTTCCTTTTTTACCATGTAATTCCTCCGGTTAAAATTTATATATGGGCCTCCTTTATCTGGTATATCTACCAACAAATAACTCATATGTAGGATTCAGTGCCCGTTGTGCCCCCTTTTCTGCACTATTGAAAATGTCGGCATCTGCTGCAACATGGCGGATCGCAGTTGCTAATTAATAATTTATTGTCATTTTATTTGTGCGGCACTGGTAATCAAGAAATTTCGCCGGCATAAACCGTAATGATTTAGCTACCAGTATGGAAGCGGAATACCAGGATTTTCAGGCTGAATCCCATTCCCGGAATCGCTGGGAAGGAATCAAAAAGAGCCTCGGCCCGGGTCTGCTTATAGCTGCAGCTGCCATCGGTGTCTCGCACCTGGTACAATCGACCCGTGCAGGCGCAAACTACGGCTTCGCTCTGGTATGGGCCGTGGTGCTGGCCAACCTGTTTAAGTATCCTTTTCTCGAGTTCGGTCCCAGGTACGCCATCGCTACCGGCGAAAGCATGGTGGAAGGATACAAGCGCCTCGGCCGGTGGGCGATCTGGATATTTGTAGTCCTTACCGTCGGCACCATGTTTGCCGTACAGGCAGCTGTTACCATTGTCAGTGCGAGTCTGGCTGCGGAGATGACCGGCATCGCCTTAAC
>JAWVYR010000380.1:0-1736 GCA_033722635.1 Balneolaceae bacterium
CAGCCACGACAGCAGGCGAGAAAAGACCGCCAGACCGAATACCGCCCCCAGCAGAAAAGGGATTAGAATTAGCAGGCCCTCGATCGTATCGGCTGTCCCCATCTTCCCGATCTGGGTGAGGATGTAATCGTATTTCCCGAGAATCAGCAGAATATAGGATCCGGAAATGCCCGGGAGGATCATCGCACAGATCGCAATGGCGCCACTCAGAAACACAAACAGGGACGATTCGGAGGTATCGGTCGGCACCAGGGTCACCACCCAGAAGCCGATGAGGGCACCCCCAGCCAGGAAGAGCGCATGTGCCCATCCGAAATGGTCGATCACCTTGACCAGGATCACTATGGAACCGACGATAAGGCCAAAAAACAGTCCGTAGATCAGCTCGGGATCGGTAAACATATAGACCTGCAGCGGCACCACCTTGGTGAAGAAGAGCACGGCGCCGAGAATCCCCGACAGCAGCGGCAGCAGAAATTTCCAATGCACCAACCTGACCGCGTCACTCCATTTCAGGGTGAGTACTTTTTTGACAAAGCGGCTGTCGAAGCTTTTTATCGCATGAACCAGCCTGGAATAGATGCCGAGGATCAATGCCATGGTGCCGCCGCTTACCCCGGGCACGATGTCGGCCGATCCCATCAAAAAACCCTTTATGATAAGGAAGGGGGTTTCCGATCGTGTTGTTTTATCCGAATCAGCAGTACCGGGTTGTGCCACAATGTGCTTTAGCTAAATACGCTCTTAAATTTGAACTATGCATGATTTATAATTAAAAATTCACAATTCAAAATTTAACATCATTCCTCATTCCATCCTTTTTCGCCAATAAGGGGCACAAATCGGAAATTGCTGTACCGCTCCTCTTCATATTCATCCTCGCGAATCTTGATGATGCGCTTCATCACCTGGTGTGTCGATTCCCCGACCGGAATTACCAGCCTGCCATTCACATTGAGTTGCTCTTTCAGGTCCTCGGGAACGACCGGTGCCCCCGCCGTGACCACGATGGCATCATAGGGAGCATAGGCCGACCATCCGGTGGAACCGTCACCCAGCTTCAGCTCCACACTGTATCCCATCTCCTTGAGATTCGAACGCGCTTTTTCGTACAGCTCCTTGTGACGTTCAATGCTGTATACCTTGGCCCCGAGTTCACAGAGTATCGCCGCCTGGTATCCGGATCCTGTTCCGATTTCCAGCACTTTTTCGCCGGGCTGCACCTCCAGCAGCTCGGTCATGCGGGCTACGGTATAGGGTTGAGAGATGGTCTGCCCCTTGCCGATCGGAAGGGCCGTATCCATGTATGCGCGGTCATGTAACGCCGTATCAACAAACCGGTGCCGGGGAACAATGCTGAAAGCTTCCAACACGCGTTCATCCGAAATACCCTTGCCGCGAATCGTATCCACCAGCTTTTTGCGGCGCTGCTTGAATTTGCGCCCTCCACTTTCTTCTCCTCTGGATCCCCAATTCAACATATATTAAACACTAATTTGACAACGATTAGCATTGGCCAACTGTTTAAACTTACGGAACTTAACATATTTAAATTGACTTTAATTTAAACATATAACGGGTTCATATCCTCCGAAAAATAGAACCCGAAATCTAGTGAAAGGGTTTAGTCCATGCGAACATCGCTGAAGATTCTGGGAGGCATCCTCCTGGTGCTGATAATACTGATCATCGCCCTGAATCTCTACTTCACCGACGATCGCCTCAAACAAATGGCG
>JAWVYR010000381.1:0-1578 GCA_033722635.1 Balneolaceae bacterium
AATCTCCCATTATTACTGGATCAGAAATGAAGAAGATCGGAAGGTGGCAACCGCGTCGATCGCCACTCCTTACGGCGGCACACGGTTGTATTCCGTAATGAACAGAGCGGGAAAAAATGAAGGGGTTTTTGAAGTGAATCTGGATCTTTTGTTCGATCGCCAGCGACTGAATACCTCGTTCTATTCCCGACCAGGTACTGTCAACCTGGATATCAGGGAGCATACCGATCTTTTTACCCGATCTTTTCAGCAACGAACAGCCGAAGAAATGCCGGCTACGTTTCTGAATTTGTTCGATAAACTTTCGGGCTGACCCTGTTTGCAGTAACTCGGGGAGACGCCCCGACCGAGAAAGCGAACCGTCGGCAACCATTAGCACCTTTACACCTGATATCTTAACTTCTTTCACTCTTTATTAATCATTAATTATCGAACCATGCGCCATCTTCATCGCGACAAACTTTTTTCTCTCTTCGACGAAGAACAATCGGTTATCTATATGAAAGGGGCGGAGCTGATGTACCGCTACGACACCGACTATGAATTTCCCTTCCGACAGGAATCCAACTTCTGGTATCTGACCGGCGTCAATGAGCCTGATTTTCACCTGATTATGGACCTTGAGACACAGGAGTATCACCTGTTTGCCCCCAAAAGGGATGCCCAGTTTGCGGTTTGGCACGGGCGGATCAAATCCAAAGAACAGATGCAGGAGGAGTACCGCCCGGATCATCTTCATTATGAAGCACAACTTCCCAAGGTATTGCGGGAACTGGCTCCGGAAACGATCTACTGCCTGGATCAAGAGCAAGCGGAATTTATTGAGGAATTTGAACGTGACACCCCGATTGACCTGGATGAGCTGGAGGATGCGATCACCCATTGCAGAGTATTCAAAACCGACTGGGAGCTGGAACAGATGCGGGAAGCTGCGCGAATCAACAACATCGCCCACCTGGAAGTGTTGAAGGCCCTGGAACCGGGAAAATACGAATACCAGATGAAAGCGGTATTCGACTATCACCATATCCAGCATGGGCTGATGCAGGACGCCTACAACGGCATCTTTGCAGCAGGTAAAAACAGTGCGATTCTGCACTATGTGGAGAACGACAAGGTGATCAAGGACGGAGACCTGTTTTTGATCGATGCCGGATACGAGTTCAATGGCTACGCTTCCGACTTCACCCGCACCTATCCGGCCAGCGGCACCTATACTAAGATACAGGCTGCTATCTACGATACAGTACTGGAAGCACAGAAGAGCGTTATTGAAGCCGCGGAATCGGGCGTTTCGATGGAGGATCTGCACATACAATCGGCACGGGTCATCATGGCCGGCCTGAAGGAGGAGGGGGTAGTCGAGGGAAGCGTGGACGACCTGATGGAGAATGATATTTTCGCCCTCTTTTTTCCCCACGGACTGGGCCATTTCCTCGGATTGGATACACACGATGTGGGAGGCTATCCCAAGGGTGTCGACCGCATCGACCGGCCAGGCCTCAAATACCTCCGCACCCGGCGGACCCTGCAGCCGGGCATGGTATTAACCATCGAACCCGGCATCTACTTTATCTC
>JAWVYR010000382.1:0-1412 GCA_033722635.1 Balneolaceae bacterium
CAGCGCAGCCGGCGGTACAGGGAATTCTACTCCTTCCCCGGCACCGAACTCAACCAGATCAACGGCACCAACTACGGCAAGCTACTGGCCGAATGGACCCTCCCCCCGGTCCGGTTCCGGCGGCTCGGCTTCCTGAGCCTGTATGCCAACTGGGCACAGCTCAGCCTGTTTTCGTCCGGCATTATCAGCAATGTGGACGACTCCAACCTGAGACAGGCCTACTATAATGTCGGAGGGCAGGTGGATCTCAAAATTGTGATGTTCTCCATTCTGGATTCCACCTTCTCAGTCGGCTGGGCTTCAGCCTGGAACCATTACACCGGGGAGCAAAGCACCGAGTGGATGTTTTCACTGAAAATTATGTGATTTGAGAGTGCGCGCCGAAAAATTGAACCCAATAAATCCTGAGCGTCCGTGAATCTCTACCCGCTAGCCGAAATCGGAATCGCCTTTATTCCGATACTGCTGTTCCTCGCTGCCCTGCAGCTGTTCGACAGTTTCAAGCTGGTGAACCTGCAGTCGCTCATGGTTACGCTGCTGGTAGGGGGTGCCGTAGCGGCTCTGGCGATTTTCATCAATGCTACGGTCTCCTATTGGCTGCAGATCAGCTATTCGACGTTTTTGAGATTTGTCGCTCCTTTCATCGAGGAAGCATTGAAAATTGTGTATGTGGTTATCCTGGTCCGGGCCAACAGGGTGGGTTTTATGGTGGATGCGGCGATTTACGGCTTCGCCGTCGGTGCGGGTTTCGCCATCGTGGAGAACACCTATTATTTAAATGTGCTGACGGAAGCCGGACTCTCAACCTGGTTCGTTCGCGGCTTCGGCACCGCCGTGATGCATGGAGGTACTACCGCTGCGGCCGCGATCATTATCAAGAACCTGGCCCACCGGAAAAACTGGGGGATCGGGATGCTTTTTATACCCGGTTATGCGGCTGCATCCCTGCTTCATATGTTGTATAACCTGTTTATCCTGCCCCCGATCACGCTCACCCTGATCATCCTTATTACGCTGCCGCCCCTGGTCTACGCCATCTTCAAAGCCAGCGAAGAGCAGACCCAGCAATGGCTCGGCACGGGACTCGACAACGAGATGGAGATGCTTCAGACCCTGTTGGCCGGCAATATCGCCGATACCCGGATCGGCCGCTATATCAAGTCGATACAGGACAACTTTCCCGACTACATGATGGCTGATATCATCGGTTACATCCGGATATACCTGGAGCTAGCGGTTAAGGCCAAGGGGATGCTGATCATGAAGGAGAGCGGTATCGATCCGCCCATCGACGAAGAAACCAAGGCCCAGTTCAGGGAGCTGCGGTTTCTCGAACAAAGCATCGGGCCCACCGGCAAACTGGCACTGCAGCCCCTGCTGAAAATAGGCCGAACCGACCTCTGGCAGCTCTA